>JAAYOX010000120.1 GCA_012520135.1 Clostridia bacterium | reverse complement strand
TTTTATGCTGAACACCAAAAAAACTATTATGAAACCTTGATGGAGGAAGAGGCGAAGTTAGGACAGCGGCTAATTAAATCAGGGAAACACATTAGTTGGTTACATGCCTTCGCCCCCAAAAGTCATCTGGATTTTGTAGGGGTTTTTCAGGGAACATCCTCGCTGGAACAGCTTAATGACGGGCACTGGCAGGCGCTGGCCCAGGATCTGGTGAAGATATTCCGCTATTTAGATTCTAAAGGATTGGCCAGTTTCAACATGCTGCTTCATGTACCCATTAGGGAGAACCCGGCGGATTTAGTTCATCTCCGGCTGGTCCCCCGGTTGACCATCGGCCTTTTGCAAACCAGTGATATTAATTTTCTCCAGCTGCTTCACCAGGAACCCTTATCCTATAAAGTGCCTGAGGAAGTAGTTCAAGCAATGAACCGGTTGGGTATAATGCAGGACTAGTCTATCCGCCACAAAAACCAACAGGGCACTGGATATAGTATATTTATTAACAAGTTCTACTAATGTCTTACTTCTTTCGACATTTGTGGTATAATGTGCGTAGCTGCACAAGTGGCAAAAGTTGCAAACAGTCAATGGCTCTGGGGAAGACTACAAAAAAAGGGGGAATTAATTTTATGGTGGAAAAGAAAAAATTAACAACCGTTGCCGGTGCTCCTGTTCCGGACAACCAGAATGTCATGACGGCAGGTCCAAGGGGTCCTATGCTGCTGCAAGATGTTTATTTTTTGGAGAAACTGTCCCATTTTAACCGTGAAGTTATTCCGGAACGAAGGATGCACGCCAAGGGTTCGGGGGCATTTGGTACATTTACGGTAACCCATGATATTACCCGGTATACCAGGGCGAAAATGTTTTCGGAAATTGGCAAAAAGACGGAATTGTTCGTTCGTTTTTCCACTGTTGCCGGTGAACGGGGTGCCGCCGATGCGGAAAGAGACATTCGCGGTTTTGCCATTAAGTTTTATACCGAAGAAGGCAACTGGGACCTGGTTGGCAATAATACTCCCGTATTTTTCTTTCGGGATCCTCTCAAATTTCCTGACCTGAATCATGCCGTTAAGCGTGATCCCCGCACTAATCTGAGAAGCGCCAAGAATAACTGGGATTTCTGGACTTTACTTCCCGAAGCACTCCACCAAATTACCATCACCATGAGCGATCGAGGTATTCCCTATTCTTACAGGCATATGCACGGTTTTGGCAGTCATACTTTCAGCATGATTAATGCTGAAAATGAACGAGTATGGGTTAAGTTTCATTTTGTTACCCAACAAGGCATCAAAAATTTATCCGATGAGGAAGCAGAAGCAATTATCGGTAAAGACAGGGAAAGCCATCAACGGGATTTGTACGAAGCAATAGAAAAAGGTGATTTCCCCCGCTGGACAATGTACATACAGGTCATGACTGAGGAACAGGCCAACAATATGCCGTATAATCCTTTTGATTTGACCAAAGTGTGGTACAAAAAGGATTTTCCCCTGATTGAAGTGGGAGTACTGGAATTGAACCGGAATCCCGACAATTATTTTGCCGACGTAGAGCAATCGGCTTTTAATCCCGCCAATGTAGTGCCGGGAATCGGTTTTTCACCGGACAAAATGCTGCAGGGAAGATTATTTGCCTATGGTGATGCCCAACGCTACAGACTGGGAGTAAATCATCATCAAATTCCCGTCAACGCCCCCAGATGTGCCGTCAACAGCTTTCACCGGGACGGCCAGATGAGGGTAGACGGCAATTATGGCAGCACCCTTCATTACGAGCCGAAGAGCTATGGTGAATGGCAGGAGCAGCCGGAATATACGGAACCGCCTTTAACACTTTATGGAGCGGCAGACCGCTGGAACTTCAGGGAAGATGACGATGATTACTATACTCAACCGGGCAAATTATTCAGACTCATGAGTCCTGAGCAGCAAAAAGTATTGTTCGAAAACACGGCCCGTAACATGGGAGATATACCTGAGGAGATTAAACACCGGCATATTAGGAACTGCTATAAGGCTGATCCTGCTTATGGCAAAGGTGTAGCAAATGCGCTGGGCCTGTCCATCGAGGATATCGATCTGGAATAAAACAAGATAATCGACCGGCTCTAAATCATGGCACCCAAATGACCATCCCGGTGGTTTTTGGGTGCCATTTGTAGATCCCGGGCTATTTTTCTTCTTTTTTTGTACTGTAGGTGGGCAGTTTCCGGTCTTGAGCTTGCGAAGGGAGAAAGAATAAAGTTATTAAAGGAAAAATAAAAGTCATTGCGAAAGTAAATAACTGGAGGCAATGATGATGAAAAAGCGAAAAAGGAGCAGGTAAAATTGATTGTAGGTCTGGATATGGGAGGAACTAATATCGATGCCGTGGTGCTGGCTGATGGGGAAATCTTAAAAATGGTCAAGAAGCCAACCAACCGGAAGAACCTGTTTCAATCTATCTGGGCTGCCTTAGAGGAACTCCTGGTTGAAATTGACAAAGATAAAATAACGAGGATTAATTTGAGTACCACGGTCTCCACGAACACCATTGTGGAGAAGAAAGCCGATCCTGTAGGAATGATTATCCAGCGGGGTCCCGGGCTTCCCTACGAGTTTCAAGGTTGTACCGGTGAAAAAATTTTCATCTCCGGCTATATTGATCACCGGGGACATGTGGTTAAAGATTTAGATCTTCGGGAAATCAAAAGGGCTAAAGATCTTTTTAAGGAAAAAAACATCAAAGCTTGTGCTGTTGTTACTAAGTTTTCTATCAGGAATCCCAGCCATGAATTGCGAATTGGAAAGTTATTGGCCAAAGAATTCTCACCGGTTACCTTGGGCCATACCTTATCGGGAAAGCTGAATTTTCCCCGAAGAGTTTATACATCTTATTTGAATGCCGCAGTCTGCAATACCTTTCAAAATTTCGCCGGCAGTCTCAAAAAATCCCTAGCCAAAGCAGGAATTGAGGCACCTGTATTTATCCTGAAAGCTGATGGTGGAACCATGAAGCTGGCCACGGCAGAAGAAAAACCGGTGGAAACAATCCTTTCGGGTCCGGCAGCTAGTTTGCTGGGGTTAATGGGTATGTGCTCCACAGAACAAGATGCATTGCTGTTGGATATTGGCGGCACAACCACCGATATCTTTTTCCTGGCGGATGGGGTGCCTGTGTTTGAACCATTGGGCATTAAAATCAGCGGCTATAAAACTTTGGTAAGAGCAATTTACAGTGTCTCCATTGGTTTAGGTGGGGACAGCAGCATCAGAGTAGGTAATGACACCATTCAAATAGGTCCCCAAAGAGAAGGCCCCCCTTATGCTTTCGGAGGCCCTGCACCCACTCCCACTGATGGGATGATTGTCTTGGGATTAATGGAGGCAAATGAGGAAACCCTGGTTAAGGCCCGGCAGGGGATGGAAAAGCTGGGGAGGCACTTAGGGTTGTCCCCTGAAGGGATGGCAGACAAGGTTCTTGATACTATGGGGGACATAATTAAAAATAAGGTAGTGTCTCTTTTACAGGAGTTAAATGAAAAACCTGTTTATACCATCCAAGAACTGTTATACGGCAAAAAAATCGAACCCCAAGTGATTAATATTATCGGCGGACCGGCAAAAGCATTGGCTCCTGTCCTGTCCAAAAAATTTAGTTTGCCCTGTCACTATCCGGCTGATTACCAGGTAGCCAATGCCATCGGTGCTGCTCTGGCCAGGATCACAACAGAAATAACCTTGCTGGCAGATACTGCTCAGGGTATCTTGTCAGTACCGGAGTTGGGCATCCATGAAAAGGTCAGCAAGAGATTTACCCTGGAGCAGGCCAGGGAAAAAGCCCTGACCTTGCTGAAAGAAAGAGCGGCTTTCCTTGGAGCCAATCCCCTTGAAGTAGTGGGAGAGATTGTCGAAGAGAGCAGTTTTAACATGGTGCGGGGATTTTCTACCAGTGGAAAAAATATCAGGATCAAAGCACAAGTGAAGCCGGATCTCAGTTATCAATGGAGGGGTGAGCACAATTAAAGTCAAGAATAAGTTGGGCCTGGTCTTTTTTCCTGCCTTTGATTGGGCGATTCATCCTACCCATGCAGAAAGGGAGGAAAGGCTCTTATATACCCGAGATCAAATTTTTGAGGAAGGCATTGAGGATATCGAAGGGATAGAGTTTTACAACCCCCTTGTGGCTGCGGAAAAAGATGTGAGCCGGGTGCATTTTTGTGTTCCCGATGTGCAATCCCGGGTGACGGAATCTCACCTTATTGCAGCCGGCGGCGGTATTGTGGCATTACAAAAAGTAATGGAGAAAGAAGTAGACAAGGCTTTTGCCTTGGTTCGGCCTCCCGGTCATCATGCCTTCAAGGTTGTCCACGGATCCAAAGGCTTTTGTACCATCAATAATGAGGCCATTATGCTGGAAAAGATCAGACAGGAATATGGGCCTCTTCGGGTTGCCATTATTGACACAGACTGCCACC
>JAAYOX010000119.1 GCA_012520135.1 Clostridia bacterium | reverse complement strand
TCCCAAACCCTCGGCCAATTTTGCCAAACGGGAAGTGGCTACTATAGGAACGATAGGCTTGTTATACTTCCGACCCCATTGGAACATATCCCTGGAGAAGCCTGCCCCTGAAACCACCAAATCGATTCCTTCTTCAAGGGCCGCCGTCACCAAGGTTTGGAATTCTCGTGCAGCAAACATTACATTTACACCGATTATGCCCTTGCTTAAATTCCTTGCTTGCCTGATTTCTTGTTTAAGTTCCGGTACCGTCATTCCCGTACCGGCGATGAGGCCAATGCCTCCTTCATTAGCAACGGCCGCGGCCAAAGGAGCGGTGGAAATACGCACCGCCATTCCTCCCTGAATAATGGGCAGCCGGGCCTCAAGATTACCTATTCGTAGTGTCGGAAGCTGCATCATCATTCCCCCAAGCCAAGAATTAACTAATAACATTATTGCCCAAATTACTCATCAGTAAAAATCCCGTAGAATACTACGGGACTATGGTTAGCTGGTTTTTTGTGTCACATACTCCACAGCTGCCTTGACCGTGACGAGCTTTTCAGCGTCTTCGTCAGGGATCTCCAAACCAAACTCTTCTTCCAGAGCCATTACTAACTCTACCACGTCTAAAGAATCAGCATTAAGGGATTCAAATGAAGTCTCCATGGTTACTTCATCCTCTTCCACACCTAATTGCTCTACCACGATAGCTCTAATTTTTTCGAAAACTGTTGACAAAAAACTCACCTCCTTCCAAAGATTCTACTGCCAATTTATTACATAGTCAACCCGCCGTCTACCGTTATAATCTGACCGGTAATATAGCCGGCCTTTTCCGAGGCCAAAAATACGGCCACGTTGGCAATGTCCTCCGGGCTACCCATGCGGCCTAAAGGAATAGCCGACAACAGTTTTTCCTGTTCAGCCTGAACCAGGGCCTCCGTCATATCGGTGGCAATAAATCCCGGGGCAATACCGTTTACCAGTATATCACGGGACGCTACTTCTTTGGCTATTGATTTGGTAAAACCGATTAACCCGGCCTTGGCTGCCGCATAATTAGACTGTCCCGGATTGCCTGTTATGCCTGAGACGGATGTAATATTGATGATCCGGCCCTGCCTTTGCTTAATCATGGGCTTTAATAGCAGTTTAGTACAATTGTAAACACCGGACAAGTTGATCCTGATAACTTCCTCCCAATCCTCCTGACTCATGCGAAGCAGTAAATTGTCTTTAGTTATACCCGCATTATTGACCAAAATATCAACTTTTCCGAAGGAGGATAATACGCCGTCTACCATCGTTTTAGCTTCATCCCAACGGCTTACATCGGCCCTAAAGGGAATTGCTTTTCCACCCAATTGGCCAATTTCCTCGCATAAACTCTTAGCTTTCTCTTCGCTTCCCAGGTAGTTCACCGCTACCTGGCAGCCCTCTTTAACCATAGCCAAGGCAATTGCCCTACCTATCCCCCTGGAGCTTCCTGTTACCAAAGCTACTTTACCTTCCAGAAGCATCAGTTTACCTCCTCAAGTTTATGGATGGTGGCCTGCAAACTGTCCTCATCTTCCACATTTAGGAGCAGCACATCCTTAACGGTCTTTTTAATTAGCCCCGTGAGGACCTTGCCCGGCCCAACCTCGATAAAAGTTCTAACGCCTTGTTCGTACAGAAACATGACACTTTCTTCCCAACGAACGGGGTTTTGGACCTGCTGAGCCAAATTGGCAGCAATAGCTTCTGGATTATCTTCTATAGTGGCTGTTACATTAGCGACTACCGGCAGCTCCGGCGGCTGAAAACTGACTTTCTCCAATTCTTGAGCCAAAGCAATGCCAGCCGGCTCCATCAGGCGAGAGTGGAAAGGTCCGCTGACGTTTAAAGGAATTACCCGTCTGGCTCCCCTGTTTTTAGCCAGTTCCATGGCCTGGGCTACCCCTTCCCGGTAGCCGGCGATAACCACCTGCCCGGGACAATTATAGTTGGCCGGCTCCACCCAACTGCTAAGCGCCACTTCCCGGCAAATATCCGCTACCGTTTCAGGGGAAAGACCCAGTATTGCGGCCATACCGCCCACACCCTGTGGAACTGCTTCTTCCATCAACCGGCTTCTTACTATCACCAGCTTCAAAGCATCAGTAAAATCAAGAACACCGGCTGCAACAAGGGCACAATATTCCCCTAAACTGTGACCGGCCAGGAAATCCGGTTGAATTCCCCGGGAGCGCAATACTTGAAAACAAGCCATGTTAGCCGTTAGCAGCGCCGGTTGAGTGTTAACCGTTTTTCTCAACTCTTCCTCGGGTCCTTCAAAACATAAACCGGACAAAGGCTTAATGGCATCGGCTTCTGTAAATACTTGTTTCGCTACGGTATATTTTTCTGCCAGTTCTTTCCCCATCCCCGGATACTGGGATCCTTGGCCCGGAAAGACTACAGCAATTTTTCCCACCATGATTTCACCTAACCTAACTCCATAGTTTCCAATCTATGTAATACGTCTAAAGCTCCCTCTACGAGATCCTTAATGATATCGGCTGCCGGTTCTTCTTTGCCAATCATGCCGCTGATCTGTCCTGCCATGACTGAGCCCATTTGTACATCTCCTTCTACGGCTGCCAGGCGTAACCGGCCTCTGCCTAATTCCTCAAACTGTTCGAGAGGTGCCATTTGTTTCTGCAGGTTGAAATATTCCCGGGTCAACTTATTTTTTAATACCCTTACTTCATGACCGGGAAGACCGGTCAAAACTGTATCTCTATCTTTGGCGGCAATAATTGCTTTTTTGTAATTGCTGTGAACAGTGCATTCAGTCGCACATACAAATCTGGTGCCCAGTTGCACCCCTTTTGCTCCCAAAGCCAGGGCAGCTACAACTCCTCGCCCGTCGGCAATACCGCCGGCTGCGATCACCGGTATGGAAACCGCATCAACCACTTGGGGAACTATAGCCATGGTAGTCAATTCTCCTACGTGACCACCACATTCCATTCCTTCCGCAATCACCGCATCGGCGCCGGCTCTCTCCAGGCGTTTGGCTAAAGCGACCGAGGACACGACCGGTATCACTTTGACTCCTTTTTCTTTAAAAGAAGCCATATGTTTACCTGGATTGCCTGCTCCGGTAGTAATTACCGGGACCCTTTCTTCCAGCACTACTTTGATCACGTCCTCCACAAAGGGGGACAAATAGTAGACATTTACCCCAAAAGGTTTATCCGTTCTAGCCTTTACTTTCTTGATTTCCTGCAGGACTACTTCGGCAGGCGCATTTCCGGCTCCTATGATCCCCAGTCCTCCCGCTGCCGATACGGCGGCGGCCAGTTCCCCGTCGGCAATCCAGGCCATACCGCCCTGAATGATAGGGTATTCAATACCTATCAAATCACATAGTTCTGTACGCAGTACCTTCCTCACCTGCAAACACCACCTCCTTATTTGGCCCAACGCAGGGCTACCCCGCCCCAGGTTAATCCCGCCCCAAAAGCAATCAGCAATAACAAATTCCCTTTCTGGAACTTGCCTAGTCTTGCGGCTTCATCCAAGGCGACAGGCACCGAAGCACTAGACATATTACCATACTTTTCCAAATTTGTATAGACTCTATCGGATGGTAACTCCAGTCTTTTAAGAGCTGCATCTACAATCCGCAGATTTGCTTGATGTGGAATTAAGAAGTCAACATCTTCCTGGGATAAGCCACATTCTTTAAGAACATGAAGAGCTGCTTCACCCATGGTTTTAACAGCGAATTTAAAAACTTCTTTCCCTTCCATACGGAGATGATGGAGACCCTTTTCCACACTGTCCCTGGTAGCCGGACAGCGAGAACCACCCCCCGGCAGATTAAGCAAATGAGCTCCTGACCCGTCTGCACCCAAGTAACTGCCTAGAATACCGTAGTCCGTGTTGGAAACAGCCTCCAATACCACCGCCCCCGCACCGTCCCCAAACAAAACACAGGTACTGCGGTCCGACCAATCTATCACCCTGCTCAATGTATCAGCACCGATCACCAAAGCAGTGCGGTACATACCTGTTTCCAGAAATTGAGCGGCAGTAACCAGTCCATATAAAAATCCGGTACAGCCGGCAGATACATCAAAAGCAGCTGCCTTGAGAGCCTCTAACCTGTGCTGCACCAAACAAGCGGTAGAAGGAAAAAGCATATCCGATGTAACTGTCCCTACTATAATCAAATCTAAATCAGCCGCAGCAATGCCGGCATCTTCCAGCGCTTTCCGGGCCGCCTCAATGCACATATCTGAAGTAGCCAAGTCCTCAGCCAGTACCCTTCTTTCCCGAATCCCCGTTCTGGTGCGGATCCACTCATCATTGGTATCTACTTGTTTGGCTAAATCATCATTGGTTACTATTTGGTCCGGCAGGTAGCTGCCGGTTCCTGTAATCACTGCTTTAAGGGATCCTTTCATCTTTCCTAATCTCCTTTGACACTGCTCGCGATACTTGATTCAATCAGTCCAATCATGTTTTGTTCCGTACAATCTGCAGCTACTTTGATAGCATTGACAATGGCCCGGGCTTTGGAACTGCCGTGACAGATAATACTGGTTCCTTTCACACCCAGTAAGGGGGCTCCCCCGTATTCTGCATAATCCATCATGGTTTTCAAATTTCTAAAACCCGGCGCTGCCAAAGCGGCTCCCAGTTTGGTTCTAAAAGAACTTGTCAGCTCTTCCTTTAACAATTGAAAGATGGTACTACCCAATCCTTCCGCCAGCTTAATGACCACATTGCCAACAAAGCCGTCGCAAACAAGTACATCTACCACACCCTGGGGCAGTTCCCTGGCTTCAACATTGCCCACAAAGTTTAGCTTGGCATCACTTAAAACTTGATAAGCTTCCTTCGTCGCATCGTTGCCTTTGTTTGGCTCCGTACCAATATTTAATAGCCCCACTTTGGGATTCCTTCGTCCCAATATTTGTTCAGCATAAATGCTGCCCATTAAAGCAAACTGCAGCAAATGTTCCGCCCCCACATCGGTATTGGCACCCACATCCAGCAGCACCGTCGGTTTCGACACGGTGGGAAAGAGGGTGGTAATGGCCGGGCGCAAAATTCCTTTCACCCGCCCCAAGATAAATAATGCGGCTGCCATCTGGGCTCCTGTGCTACCGGCAGACACCAGGGCTTCTGCTTCCCCATGCTTGACTAACTCAGTGGCCACTGCGATAGAGGTGCCTTTTTTGCGTCTGAGGGCCAAAGCCGGAGGTTCATCCATCGCTATTACTTCCGGAGCATGGACAATCCTCAGATTATCTACCTTGCTATATTTAGCTAATTCAGTTGCCAATACATCTTCCTGTCCCACCAAAAGGATTTCGTACTCTTGTGTCCGAGCAGCTTCCACCGCTCCTTGAACAATTTCCGTGGGAGCATAATCGCCGCCCATGGCATCTACTGCTATTCTCAATTGAATTCACTCCTTATTTAGGAACAGTAACAATAAACTGCCCTTTAAAAACCAGATCCTGCTCTACATATGAATAAACCGAAATTAAATATGTATTTCCTTTCTGGACTTTGACCACTGCTTTAGCTATTACCCGTTCACCTAACTGAACCGGCCTTTTGTAGCGAACTCTGGCACTTCCCGTCAATACTACCGGTGCATCAATCAGAGCTACCGCTAAAGAATTAGCTTGGGCAAAAAGGTAATGTCCCCTGGCAATTTGCTTCCTTTCCAAAACCATGGTTTTGGAAAGGAAGCAAATTGCCAGGGGACATTACCTTTTTGCCCAAGCTA
>JAAYOX010000118.1 GCA_012520135.1 Clostridia bacterium | reverse complement strand
GGCAGCGTCTTCCGGCATAATTTCGGGAATGGGGTTGGCCATGGCCATGACAATAGGCCGATCCATACTGGCGACCATTTCTTTGGTGACCGTATTAGGTCCGGACACTCCTAAAATGACATCAGTACCCTTAATCACATCTGCCAAGGTGCCTGAAAGTTTCTGTTTATTGGTCATTCGGGCGATTTCTTCCTTAGCCGGGTTCATACCTTCTTGTCGCCCTTCGTAAATTGCCCCACGTGTATCGCAAAGGATGATTTCTTTAACTCCCAAAAAGACCAACAGTTTGGTTATCGCGATACCTGCAGCCCCGGCGCCGTTGATCACAACAGTTATATTTTCAATTTTTTTGCCTACCACTTTTAGAGCATTAATCAAACCTGCGGCTGCCACAATAGCTGTTCCATGCTGATCATCATGGAAAACAGGAATATCCAGTTCTTCTTTTAGTCGCCTTTCTATTTCAAAACAATTGGGTGCAGCAATATCCTCCAAGTTGATGCCGCCAAAAGTGGGTTCCAACAGTTTGACTGTTTCGACTATTTTGTCTACATCAGTGGTTCCGATACAAATGGGAAAGGCGTCAACTCCCCCAAAACCTTTAAAGAGGATTGCTTTCCCTTCCATGACCGGGTAACCACCTTCGGCACCGATATTCCCCAGGCCTAACACTGCCGTTCCGTCGGTGACCACTGCTACCATATTACCTTTATTCGTGTACTCATATACAAGGTCTTTATTTTTGTGTATTTCTTTGCAGGGCTCAGCAACTCCAGGTGTATAGGCCACGCTCAGATCATAAGTAGTGCTCAAAGGAACCTTGCTGATTACTTCAATTTTTCCCCGATGTTCCTTGTGAAGCTTTAACGCATCTTCTTTTACTGACATCTAAGCCCACTCCTCTCGAACATTTGATATTATTTTTAAAGACTTCCGTACTTTTTAACTCCTTCTTGGTATAGGTCCGCCCCGAAACTGTCATTGACTACGATTACCGGTAAATTTTCTACTTCTAACTTGTGTATGGCTTCCGGCCCTAAATCCGGATAGGCAACTACTTCTGCCTTTTTAATCCGTTGAGCAGTTAAAGCTGCTGCTCCCCCCACTGAAGCAAAGTAGACTGCTTTGTTTTTAACGATGGACTCTTTAACTTCTTCCGAACGGGAACCTTTTCCGATCATTCCTTTTAGCCCTTGTGCCAATAATGCAGGGGTATAGGCATCCATACGGTAACTGGTGGTAGGTCCCGCGGAACCGATGACTGCCCCAGGTTTGGCCGGGCTTGGTCCTACGTAGAACAGAATCTGACCTTTTAAATCGACGGGCAGTTCTTCCCCTCTGTCAAGCAGTTCAACTAAACGTTTGTGAGCCGCATCCCGGGCAGTATAGATCACCCCGGATATGTAGACTTGATCACCAATTTTAAGATTTTTAATGTCACTGTCCGTCAAGGGTGCCTGGATATATTTTTCAGCCATCTGTGCACCTCCTATAATACTTTTGTTTTGTGGCGAGCTGCATGACAGTTAATATTTACAGCCACAGGGAGACTGGCTATGTGACAAGGGAAAGTATTAACATGGACATCCAAAGCCGTTACTACCCCACCAAATCCTTGTGGTCCAATACCTAATTTATTAATACCCTCCAGTAATTCTTTTTCCAGTTGAGCTAATTCCGCATCAGGATTTACGCTACCAACAGGCCTCAGTAAGGCTTCCTTGGCCAGCAAAGCTGCTTTTTCAAAGTTGCCACCGATACCTACTCCTACAACGATTGGAGGACAAGGATTTGGACCGGCCTTTTTGACCGTGTCCAGTACAAAATCTATGACGCCTTGCCTGCCGGCTGAAGGGGGCATCATTTTGATAGCACTCATATTCTAACTACCGCCCCCTTTGGGAGCAATGGTAATAGTTAGTTTGTCACCAGGAACGATTTTTGTGTGAATAACAGCCGGGGTATTGTCATTAGTGTTTTGTCTAATTAAGGGATCGTT
>JAAYOX010000117.1 GCA_012520135.1 Clostridia bacterium | reverse complement strand
AGTTGTTTGACATCTAAACAAGCACAGTCCAGTCGAAACCAATCCAAGTCCGATTAAATGGGGGAATCATTGTGTTTCAATCCAGAGCACCACTTTACATGGAAATTGCCAAGGAAATCAGAAAGCGTATCACTGAGGGTATTTATGCCCCGGGACAGCAATTGCCTTCCGAACCTGAATTAGCTGCACAATTTGGTGTAAGTAGGGGAACACTCAGAGAAGCGTTGTCGGTATTGGAAAAAGAGGGTGCGATTAGGAGAAAACACGGAATAGGCTCCTTTGTGGAGGCGCATTATAATAAAGTGGTTGCCGGTATAGAAAAGTTGGACCCCCTGATTGATACCATCCGGCGGTCCGGTTACGAAGCTAAGGATCAGGTGCTTTCGATTAAGGAAACTAAAATCGATGCCAAAGCCGCCGAAGCTTTGGAAGTGGAAGCAGGATCCGTTGGGTATGTCATCGAGAGTATTCGTTTGGCTGACCAGGAACCTGTAATCTATTGCTTTGATATTTTGCCACAATGGTTGATTCCGGATCCTAATTTGCTGGAACAACGGTATCGGATTGATTCCTTATCCAGTTTTTTAAAAGAGACCTGTCATGTAACTCCTTTTCAATTCATCTCTACGGTCAGTGCTGTATTACCGTTCCCAAAAACCATGAGGGTTCTGGGCATAGACAAAAAAACTCCCTTAATTTTAATCGAAGGAACATTATATGACGAAAAAGGGAAACCCTTAAACTATGGGAAACAGTTGTTTAGGTCCAATAAATATCAATTTCATTTAGTACGAAAGTAATCAGATTTGGTTAACAGTTGTCCTGCTCCGAAAGCATTAACGTGGAGTGAAACTAAAAACAGGATAACTAGAAACAATATATCACTATTAGCCGAGCCAATATTGTTAAGGAGGTGAAGGCAAAAGCAACGGGGTAGTGGTTGTGGTTTTAGGGGAATATTAAGAGAAGTAGTTTTTGCTTGACGCCAAAAATAATTGCAAGGAGTAGATGAGTAAATGGATTTCAAAAAGATTTTAGAAAAAGCTGAGTCGTATAAGCCCGAAATGTCCAAATTCTTGCGGGACATGATTGCCATTCCCAGTGAAAGCTGCGAGGAAAAAGGTGTAGTCCATCGCATTAAAGAAGAAATGGAAAAAGTGGGATTTGATAAAGTAGAAATCGACCCCATGGGTAACGTATTAGGCTATGTGGGTAAGGGTAAACACCTGATTGCCATGGATGCCCATATTGACAACGTTGGTGTCGGTGACCGTCGTCTGTGGGAGTTTGACCCCTATGAAGGTAAAGAAGACGATGAATGTGTTTGGGGCCGTGGTGCTTCTGACCAGTTAGGCGGTATGGCTTCCATGGTTTATGCCGGTAAAATCATCAAGGACTTGGGTCTGGAAGATGACTATACCTTATTGGTTACCGGTACTGTTCAAGAAGAGGACTGCGACGGTCTTTGCTGGCAGTATATCATCAATGAATCAAAAATTCGTCCGGAATTCGTAGTTATTACCGAACCTACCAGTTGCCGCATTTATCGTGGTCACAGGGGCCGGATGGAAATTAAGGTCAGCACCGAAGGTGTTAGCTGCCACGGTTCTGCTCCGGAACGGGGAGACAACGCTATCTACAAAATGGCTCCCATTATTAATGAATTGAAAGCATTGCATGAAAACTTGACTGACCATCCTTTCTTGGGTAAAGGTTCTTTGACAGTTTCCGAGATTTTCTTTACTTCTCCTTCCCGCTGTGCAGTTGCTGACTCTTGTACTATCTCTATCGACCGTCGTCTGACTGCCGGTGAAACTTATAAGTTTGCTTTAAAACAAATTGAGAACTTGCCTGCAGTGAAAGCTGCCAATGCTAAAGTGGAACTGTACACTTACGAGCGTCCCGCATGGACCGGTCTCGTTTACCCGACTGAATCTTACTTCCCCACTTGGCTAATTGAAGAAGATCACCCCTGTACCTTAACTTTGGTAGATGCTTATAAAGGCCTGTTCAATGAAGATCCCGTAGTAGACAAGTGGACTTTCTCCACCAACGGTGTTTCCATCATGGGTCGTTACGGCATTCCTTGCATAGGCTTCGGTCCCGGTGCGGAAAAAGAAGCTCATGCTCCCAACGAAAAGACCTGGAAGAAAGACTTGGTTATGGCTGCTGCTATGTATGCTGCTATCCCGGGCATCTATGTTAAACAATATGCCGATAAGATGCCGGAAGCAACCGAAAACTTGGTGGCAGTTGACGATTAATAAAAGTTAATTTTATTAGAAGGAGGAATATATTATGCAAACAGTTTTTAGAGGCAGACATTTCATTACCTTAAGAGACTATACTAAAGAAGAAATTGATACCATGCTGGACGTTTCTTTGGATCTGAAGCGTAAATTCGCAATGGGTGTCAAGACTCCTTACCTTGATTACAAAACGATTTTTCTGATGTTCTTCGAGCAGTCCACCCGGACCCGTAACTCCATGGAAGCCGGTATTGCCCAATTAGGCGGCCATGCCAACTACCTGGATACCAGCAACATGCAAATTGCTCACGGTGAGTCTGCTAAAGACACCGCCGTTATCCTGTCCCGTTTCGGTCACGGTATAGGCGTTCGTAACTGTTTCTGGGAAATAGGTAACAAGTATATTAGGGAAATGGCCGAGAATTCCTCAGTGCCCATTTTTAACCTGCAGTGTGACTTGTACCACCCGTTCCAGGCACTGGCAGACTTAATGACCATGAAGGAAAAAGTCCAGGACGTTCGCAGAAAGAAAGTATCCATTATTTGGGCATATGCAACCAGCCATAAGAAGCCAATTTCCGTACCACTTTCCCAAGCACTTCTCTTCCCGCGTTACGGCATGGATGTTTGCCTGGCATATCCCAAGGGCTGGGAGCTGCCTGACTGGGTCATCGAAGAAGCAAGAAGAAATGCTGAAGAAAACGGCGGTACCTTTACTATCACCCATGATGAAGAAGAAGCCTACAGAGACGCTGACTTCGTTATTCCCAAGAACTGGGGTAGCTGGGTAACCAACCAAAGCGACGCAGTAGTAGACGACGCTCTGGAAGCACAAAAGAGCTGGAAGTGCACCGAAGCCAAAATGAAGTTGGCCAAGCCAAACGTAATGTACTTGCACGCTCTGCCTGCTGACCGCGGTAATGAAGTTGAAGACTCCGTAATTGACGGTCCTCACTCCATCGTTTACGATGCAGCTGAAAACAGACTTCACACTGCTAAAGCAGTCATGACCTTGCTCATGAACGGTAAATAATCAGCTTAATATCTTTTTTGGAGACCCTGCCCTGCGGTAGGGTCTCTGCTTGTTGACAAACTATGTTTTCCCTACCTTTGGGTCTCTCTCCAAAGTGCATTTAGTACTCAATCGCAAAGAAAATACTCCACAATGACCGGAAACCGACGACCGGCAACTCTTTAAGGCTCCTTGGCTCTTTTGATTTTAGCTCCATTTTGTCCATACGAATAATACTGGTTAGCTGTTTATCGACAGTCCGAGACCTTTCTACAGCGGGATTTTTGCCACAACCGCTATAAAAATTAAAAACAGTTAATCATAAGCAAAATTTATTAAAGAAGACTTTACAATCAGGGAAAAGCATGGTAGAATACAGGTGAAAAGAGAAAGAAATAATTTTCACAAAAACAAATATAACGGAGTATGATAGGTGCGGGAGAGTTCCGATTTGTACATAGCAGGACACCGAAGGAGCAAGTTTCAAGGCGCCAATTTGAAACGAAACTCTCAGGTCAAAGAACCGTAACCTTGACTCACCTCTGGAAAGATTCCGATGGACGCCGAAGGAGTAACACTCTCAGGCACCCAGGACAGAGTGCAGGCAGATGAGCCTGCAATTTTTTGTCTGCAGATTGCACTATATTTCACAAACTTTTTATGTTTTCACCGGGTATGCATAAAAAGTTTCGTTAGAACAACACTAATCCTGATATTAAAGTGTAAATCCGGTACGGGAGGGATTGCCAAATGAAACCAATTTTAATTACCAATAATCCTTTGGTTTGGCAAACCTATCCTGAATCTATCCAAATTAAAGGATCCTTTCGTGAGGTGCTGTTAAGAGCCCGGGATGGTATTCATCGAGGGCAGAGGTTGATAACTCATCCGCTTACAGGCAGTCTCAAGCCTAATCAAACTCCTTACAAATCAATCATTTTAGATGAAGAGCCCGGGAATCAGGCAATAGATCTGGTCTCCCTTCAAATGATCGAAAAGTCTTTGGCTACTGTAGATAAACTGGGCCCTATTAAGGTGCAATTAACAGCGAAAATGCTGGAAGACTACCAGGTCATCGACTTGTCATTCATAGAGTCAGCTTGGGACAGTTTAAGACCCTTAGGTATCAAGACCCGGTGAAACTTGATAAAACCAAATAAAAAGGAGGAAATTACATGGAACAACAAATGTGGGATATTGTGATCGTTGGCGGCGGACCTGCGGGAATGGCGGCAGGCATCTACGCCTCCAGGTCAAAGCTTTCCGCAGTCATTTTGGAAAAAGCAAAGCCAGGCGGTCAAGCGGCAACAACTGAAGAAATGGAAAACTACCCCGGTTTTGGCAGGGGAGCTACCGGTCCCGGCATCATGGAAGCCATGCGGAAGCATGCTGAAGATTTCGGTACCACCATTATTAAAGATGAAGTAGTTGACGTGGAACTAGATGGTGCCGTTAAAAAGGTTATTACCAAGAGCGGTGCAACCTATCAAGGAAAAGCAGTAATTCTTTGTCCCGGTGCCAGGCCCAGATCCCTGAATGTCAAAGGGGAAAAGGATTTTATCGGCAAGGGTGTTTCCTGGTGTGCCACTTGTGACGCCGACTTTTTCGAAGAGTTGGATGTAGTGGTGGTAGGTAACGGAGACGCAGCTATTGAGGAAGCAATGTATTTAACCAAATTTGCCGAGTCCGTCAGCGTCATCGTCATTCATGATGAGGGCATTTTAGACTGTAACAAAGCCAGTGCAGAAAAAGCATTTGCCAACCCCAAGATGAAGTGGATTTGGAATTCAGTCCTTGAAGAGATCAAAGGGGACGGCATAGTGGAAAAGGTAGCGATTAAAAACCTGAAAACCGGAGAAATCTGGGATTTAGAAACTAATGGGGTATTTTTCTTTGTAGGTACCGTACCCCAAACCGCTTTCCTGAAAGACAAAGTAGAACTGGACGGCCAAGGATACATTGTTACCAATAACAAAATGGAAACCAATGTGCCGGGAGTTTATGCCGCGGGAGATGCCATTCAGAAATACCTGCGTCAGGTGGTTACCGCCGCAGCCGACGGTGCCATTGCAGCGGTAGCAGCGGAAAAATACCTGGCTGAGGAAGAGGCTTTCAATGCCCAGGTTTTAGAACAAGAGTTACCGGTAGCGGTAGCTTTCTGGGCGCCGCAAAATGAGAACAGTATCCAGATGGTATCAGCTTTAGAGCAGGCAATGACCGGTTTTGAAAAAGCTAAATTGGTTAAAATCGACGTCTATCGGAATCAGTTGACTTCCTCGCGCTATGAAGTGAAAGATATTCCTGCTGTTTTAGTTTTTAACAAAGGGGAGGTAAAAGCCCGCTTCGAGGGTTCTTTCACGGCGGATGAGGTAGTGCAAAAAATAGACGGCGGTTTAGCATAAAGATTGCAAAAGTGAAGATGCTTTTAGGGGGTGACAAAATGATTGCAGTTGACAAGATGAATTTTGAAGCTGAAGTACTGCAAGCAGAAGGATTAGTAGTGGTCGATTTCTGGAGTCCCAAATGTGAACCCTGCAAGGCTCTGATGCCTGAAGTGGAAAAACTGGCGGAAAAATATGGAGGACAGGCCAAGTTTTGCAGCCTGGATACTGCCTCCAACCGTAGGCTGGCCATTGGGCAGAAGGTACTGGGCCTACCTACAATCGGTTTCTATCGCCAAGGAGAAAAAGTTGCTGAACTGAGCAAAGAATTTTCCATTGAAGATGTGGAAGCTAAACTGAAAGAGCTGCTCTAAGGGGCAACATTTTAAGGAGGTGAACGGTTTTGCGTTTAGAGATTGGCAATATTAACATCAAGGACGTTCAATTGGGCAATGAAACTAAGGTGGAAAAGGGCGTTCTTTATGTTAATCAAGAGGAATTAGCAAAGGTTACCGGTGATGATGAACGGATCGCTTCTGTGGAAGTTTATTTAGCAAAACCCGGAGAAGAGACCAGAATTATTCCGGTAAAGGACGTAATTGAACCAAGGGTTAAAGTATCGGGATCCGGAGGGATATTCCCCGGTTTTATTTCCAAAGTAGACACGGTAGGGGAAGGAAGAACCCATGTCTTAAAAGGGGCTGCCGTGGTTACCACCGGTAAAATCGTGGGCTTCCAGGAAGGTATCATTGACATGTCAGGCCCCGGTGCAGAATATACACCTTTCTCCAAAACCTTGAACATTGTGGTCAAAGTGGATCCCATCGACGGGTTGCACCAGCATGAGCATGAAGCAGTGGTACGTCTGGCCGGTTTCAGAGCGGCTGCCTATATCGGCGAAGCCGGTAGAAATGTGGAACCTGATGATGTACAAGTCTATGAAACAAAGCCCTTACTGGAACAGGCAGCTGAATACCCCAACCTGCCGAAAGTGGCTTATGTATATATGCTGCAAACCCAGGGATTATTACACGATACCTACGTTTACGGCGTAGATGCCAAAAGAATCATTCCCACCCTTATCTATCCCACGGAAGTAATGGACGGAGCCATCGTCAGCGGAAACTGCGTTTCTGCCTGCGATAAGAACCCCACCTATGTCCATCAAAACAGTCCCGTGATTCACGATCTATACGAACTCCACGGGAAAGAGATCAACTTTATCGGCTGCGTCATCACCAACGAAAACGTCACTTTAGCTGATAAAGAGCGGTCATCCAACATGACTGCCAAACTGGTTGAGTTAATCGGCGCCGAAGCGGTCATTATTTCTGAAGAAGGTTTCGGTAACCCGGACGCTGATTTGGTAATGAACTGCAGGAAAATTGAAAAGAAAGGGATTAAAACCGTTCTCATTACCGACGAATACGCCGGTCAGGACGGAGCTTCTCAATCCCTGGCAGACTCCACGCCTGAAGGAGATGCGGTAGTTACTGCCGGCAATGCTAACGAAGTAATCACCTTACCTCCCATGAAAACAGTCATCGGTTATCCTGAAGTCGCCGATGTAATCGCCGGCGGTTCTGCAGGCAGCCTTAAGGAAGACGGCAGCATTACCGCTGAAATCCAGGTTATTACCGGTGCTACCAATGAACTTGGTTTCAACTATCTGACTGCCAAAGGATTATAAAAAATAGGATTATAAAATAACGAAAGGAGAGATACACATGCTGCTTAAAGGCAAAAAGGTAGCCATATTGGGCGACCGGGATGGCATTCCGGGCCCGGCTATTGAAGAATGTGTTAAGACCGCCGGAGCGGAAGTAGTATTCTCAGCCACAGAATGCTTCGTCTGAACTGCTGCCGGCGCTATGGACCTGGAAAACCAGGCACGGATCAAGGATTTGGCGGAAAAATACGGTACTGAGGATCTGATTGTGGTCCTCGGCGGTGCTGAAGCGGAAGCTTCCGGTTTAGCAGCCGAAACCGTTTCCCAAGGCGATCCGACCTTCGCAGGTCCTTTAGCAGGAGTCTCGTTGGGACTCAAAGCTTATCATATTTTTGAACTGAAAGATGAAATTGATGAGGCTGTTTATGACGAACAAATCAGCATGATGGAAATGGTGCTGGACGTAGACGAAATCGTCAATGAAGTGAAAACTTACCGCGGATAACCGCCAACTAAGGCAAAGGGGGGATAACAGTTGAAAAAAATAGTTCATTATATAAATCAGTTTTATGCCGGAATTGGCGGTGAAGATAAAGCTGATCACAAGCCGGAAGTGCGGGAAGGCCACGTAGGACCGGGAATGGCCTTCGCACAAGCATTGAAGGATGAGGCTTCCATCGTGGCCACCGTGGTTTGCGGTGACAGCTACTTTAACGAAAATATAGACTCAGCTCTTCCGGAAGTACTGGATATGATTAAAAGCCACAATCCGGATTTGGTAATCGTAGGCCCCGCTTTCAATGCCGGCCGTTACGGAATGGCTTGTGGCGCCGTAGCTAAAGGTGTAAGCGAAACCTTAGGCATCCCCGTAGTTGGCGGTCTTTACCCCGAGAACCCGGGGGCAGACATGTACAAGCGTTACGGGTATTTCCTGGAAACAGGTAACTCAGCGGCAGGTATGAGAAAAGCCGTAGCGGCTATGTCCAGCCTGGCTCTGAAACTCCTGAGAGGGGAAGAAATCGGCAGTCCGGAAGCGGAAGGTTATATTCCCAAGGGAATTCGTAAGAATTACTTTGCCAAAGAAAGAGGCTCAAAAAGAGCTGTCGATATGCTCCTGGCAAAGATCAAGGGAGAATCCTTCACCACCGAATACCCGATGCCGGTATTCGACAGGGTAGATCCGGCTCCTGCCGTTAAAGATATTACCAAGGCCAAAATTGCCCTGGTATCTTCCGGCGGACCTGTTCCCAAAGGCAACCCGGACCGGATCGAATCATCCAGTGCTACCAAGTACGGTAAGTACAGCCTGGAAGGAATTAACGATTTTACTTCCGCAAACGGTGAAACTGCCCACGGTGGCTATGACCCGGTCTACGCCAATGAGGACCTGGATCGAGTTCTGCCGGTAGATGTACTGAGAGAAATGGCTGCTAACGGCGAAATCGGTTCTCTTCACGAGTACTGGTATGCTACCGTTGGAAACGGGACTTCCGTGGCCAATTCGAAAAAATTTGCTGCTGAAATTGCTCAAGATCTGTTGGCTGCCGGAGTAGATGCAGTTATCCTGACTTCTACGTGAGGAACCTGTACTCGTTGCGGTGCAACGATGGTGAAAGAAATTGAAAGTACAGGTCTGCCGATTGTGCATATGTGTACGGTAGTACCTATTTCCCTAACGGTAGGTGCTAACCGGATTGTACCCACAGTGGCTATTCCTCACCCACTGGGCAACCCGGCACTGTCCCAAGAAGATGAAAAAGAACTGAGAAGAAAACTGGTGCGTAAAGCATTGATGGCCTTGGAAACTGAAGTTGACGGCCAAACAGTTTTTGATCAATAAAATTTATCAAGGGGACATCAAGGCGGTGTTCCCTTTACTTTCTCTAAAAGTTCTCGGAGGTGAGAGAATGAACTATCCAGTGGTAAAAGGTGCAAGTTATGCTTTAGTTCATGCCCCCGACATGGTAATTCATCAGGGAACTACCCAAACGTCGGAAGCGTTAAAGCACCCGGATTCAGAACATTTACAAAATCTTCCTAAACATTTACGTTCCTTTGAAGATGTTGTAAAATACGGTCCTAACCAAGTTTATATCGGCAATATGGAACCGGATGCTTTGGCGGGTATTGCCAAGCCCTGGTACGAAAACCCGGTTGCTGACGGGGAAAGATTCGGTAAATTTGGAGAAATAATGCCTTTAGATGAATTCTATGGGCTGATGAAGGTAGTAGACGTATTTGATCTGGTGTTGCTGGAGAAGGATTTTCAGGCTCAGGTTAAGGAAAAGTTGGCCGCCCATCCAGTGATGCAGGACTTAAAAGACTTAGCCAAATTGGATAAGGATCCGGCAGAATTAGCCGCAATTGAAAAGCTGGTTGCCGGTGGATTGGCTGAGGGGATGTACTTGCAGGGCCAGCTTATTGGTTGCGTAAAAAGAGCCCATGAATTCGATCCCGCTCTAACCCACCATGTGATGTTCGAAAACCTGGTCAGTAAAGCCTCGGCGGTGGTAGCCCTGAAAAACCTCTTGGCTAAAACTGATCTTAAGGCGGAAGAAATAGACTATATTATCGAGTGCTCCGAAGAAGCCTGTGGTGATATGAACCAGCGGGGCGGCGGTAATTTTGCCAAAGCCATCGGGGAAATTTGCGGTTGCGTTAATGCTACCGGTTCCGACACCAGAGGATTCTGTGCTGCTCCGGCTCATGCATTAGTCAATGCGGCTGCATTGGCCCAAGCCGGTGTTTATAAAAACGTTGTCGTTGTTGCGGGGGGTTCCTGCGCAAAACTGGGCATGAACTCCAAGGATCACCTTAAAAAAGGAATGCCCGTATTAGAAGATATGCTGGGGGCTTTTGCAGTTCATATCAGTGAAAACGACGGAGTGAACCCAATTATCCGTACTGATGCCATCGGGCGTCATACAATTGGTTCCGGTTCGTCTCCCCAAGCGGTAATGCAAGCCATTGTAACTAATCCCTTAGATAAGGCAGGTATCGTCTTGGCTGAGATCGACCGTTTTTCGCCTGAAATGCAGAACCCGGAAATCACCGTTCCTGCCGGGGCAGGGGATGTGCCTAACGCTAACTACAAGATGATTGCCGCTTTAGGAGTTAAGAAAGGGCAATTTGAAAAAGCCAACTTGGCTAAAGAAGTAGAACGTTTCGGTATGCCCGGTTATGCTCCTACTCAAGGTCATATTCCTTCAGGGGTACCTTTTGTGGGATTTGCCAGGGAAATGCTCATGGACGGCCGGATAAACAGGGCCATGATTATCGGTAAAGGGAGTCTCTTCTTAGGGCGGTTGACTAACCTCTTTGACGGCGTTTCCTTTGTGATGGAGAAAAACTCCGGTGCGGTTGACCCGGGGTTTGACCAGGAACAAGTGAAATCTATGATCGCAGATGCAATGCGGGAATTAGCTCAAAAAATTAAGGGAGAGTAATTCCGGGTTGCCTAATCAAGGAGGTGAAGTAATGGACAACCAAAGGATGCGTAACATGATTGGCGGTATTTTTGAGGATCTGGCCAACGCCTTGGAAACAGGTGCCTTTGGCAAAAGGACCCGGGTTGGTCTGACTATCCTTGGCAGCGAGCACGGTCCTCAGGAACTGCTCAGGGGGGCTGAATTGGCCCAACAACAAAACCCGGATCTGGAAGTAGTCGTTATTGGCTGCGGGGTGGAAACGTCCTTGGAATTAGTGCATGCCGAAAATGAAAAAGAGGCTCACGAAATCATGGACCAAATGCTGCTGGATAAATCGCTGGATGCTGCCGTGACTATGCACTATAGTTTCCCCATCGGGGTATCTACGGTAGGACGGGTCATTACTCCGGGTAAAGGTAAAGAGCTATTTTTAGCCACTACTACCGGGACTTCGGCGACTGAACGGGTAACGGCGATGCTGAAGAATACCATTTACGGTATCGCTACGGCCAAGGCCTGTGGGAAAAAAGAACCTACCGTGGGAATTTTGAATATAGACGGTGCCCGTCAAGTGGAGAGGGCCTTGAAAAGATTACAGGAACAAGGCTACCCGATTAACTTTGCCGAATCCGCCAGGAGTGACGGCGGGGTAGTAATGCGGGGTAACGATCTCCTTTTAGGAGTACCTGATGTAATGGTTATGGATAGCCTAACGGGGAATGTTATGATGAAAATGTTCTCTGCCTATAGCAGCGGAGGCAGTTACGAGGCACTTGGCTACGGCTATGGTCCGGGAGTAGGGGAAAGCTATGATCGGATTATCTGCATTATTTCCAGAGCTTCCGGGGCACCGGTGATCGCAGGGGCCATCAAGTTTGCCGGTGAGTGTGCCAAAGGCAATCTCATGGCTAAAGCCAGCGAAGAATTTGCTGCAGCCAAAAAGGCCGGATTGGATGAGTTGTTAAAAGCATTTGCATGTCCTGCCGCAGTTGCTAAAAAGGCGGAAGAAGAGGTAACACCGCCTCCGGCAAAACCGGTAACGGCAGAGATTCCCGGTATCGAGATTTTAGAACTGGAAGATGCAGTTCAATCTCTTTGGAAAGCAGGAATTTATGCCCAGAGCGGTATGGGTTGCACCGGTCCTATTGTCATGGTAGCACCGGAGGATAAAGAGAAAGCCATCGAGTTGCTTAAAGAAGGAAATTATCTATAAAAAAACAGGCTGATAATGAACTCCATATGGGAACATTATCGGCCTGTTTTAACTTTCCTTATGCTTGATCGAATTCGTCTTTTCCTACCCCACATAAGGGGCAAACCCAATCTTCCGGTAAAGCGTCAAAAGAGGTGCCGGGAACAATGCCGTTGTCGGGATCTCCGATGGCGGGATCGTATTCATAACCGCAGACACTACAAACCCATTTTTCCATACCAATTACCTCCAATGCAATATTTGTTTCATTATAGCCTAAAGTTGGTAGACTCTAAAGTCCTAATTAGACTGTTATTTAATAATAAGTACGGGAATATGAACAGAATGACAGACTTTTTCGCTGACACTTCCCAGCAAAATTTCCTGCCAATCCCCCAGTCCCCGGCTGCCGATGACTACCAAATCGTAATCGCCTGAATTTGCCGCTTCCGCTATACGCTCTGCCGGGTGTCCCGTTTCCAGCCGGGTTAGTACGTTCAAGCCGGCTTCTCCTAAACTATTTAAAGTGCGTTTAAAAACAGGACGGGCTTTCTCTCTCAGTGCTTCTTCAAAAGTAAATTCCTGAGATTCCAATTCTTTTTGCAATTCTATCGTTAGTTCCGGAGTAAGGGGTAAAACGTGAATAACTGTGATAGATGCGTTGGGAATTAAAAGAGCCAAGTCTTTAGCTTTTTGAGCCGCTCTTAAGGAATTTGGAGAACCGTCGGTAGCTAACAGTATTCTTTGGAACATCGATGGACACCCCTTTAAATAGTCTGACCTAGGTAATGAGTAATATTCTGCAGTTTTGTGGAAAAACCTTTTTGTATCCTAGGCGCAGACAGGAAAAAAGACGAACTATCAGGATATACAATTGAATTTGTCGATATCAGGCGGTATGATTAAATTAACAACTGATCAGCTAATTGCATAGAATATTACCTAAAAAATAGGTTTTTCCCGGTAAGATGCTAAGAAAGGAGAGGAAAGAAGGATGGTCAAAACCTTACTGGTTTTATGTGCCGCCTACCTGATTGGTTCCGTGCCGGTAGCCTATCTGTTGGCGAAAGTCTTTTACGGCAGGGATATCAGGCGGATCGGCAGCCGTAATGTAGGGGCGATGAATGTGGCGCGCAATATCAGTTTAGGGCTGGGGCTGTTGACGGTTAGCTTGGACATCTTCAAAGGTGTGTTAGCGTTAATCTTAGCTAAGTATTGGGCGGGAACGGTTTTTGCATTAGTATTGGCTCCTGTATTGGTAATTGCCGGTGATATTTGGCCTGTGTTTCTTGGGTTTCGGGGTGGCAAAGGACTTGCTGCCGCGGCCGGTGCTCTCCTGGTCATCGATCTGGGTATTGTATTCTGGGCTGCTTTGGTCTTGGGAGTTGTTGCCTTAATTACCCAGAATGCAACGGCAGCTACAGTTGTCACGTGTCTTTTACTGCCTCTGATATCCTGGTGGCAGTTGGGTGGTTTTGCTTGGTTTTTCTTTGGAGTCATTGTTGCTTTGCCAATCCTCGCCAGGCACCTAAAGTTGTCCGGAACCATTAGCTATTCCAATTTCTTAAACCAGTCATTCTAAATAATTGAATATTAATCAGACCGGTTTCCGGATATCCTTTTATCGTCAGTCTGTGACCCGCAGGTGTATCTGTGGGTTTGTTTTTTCCAAGCCTATTTATAGTGCAGAAATTTGCTTGGGATTATAAATACAGTTGAAGAATAGGGCAAAATAGCCTAAAATACATATATAGAATATTTAGAAAATACTGATATATGAGGGAGGGCTGCTTGGTGGATGGATTTAAAAGATTTAATGCTGATATTGCCAGCAAGGATATTTTTCTTGAACAAGGTCTGATTACCGCTAACGTACACCCTATCTTAGCCGGTTCTTGGCGGCGGTCTTCCCGGTATAATGTAGATCCTAATCTCGATGCGGCGCCGGTGGCCTCGGAACATCATAAAAGTGAGTTGGACAATCTCCTGTTTAATGTTGCCCAGCCGTTGTTCCGCTATTTTGCCAGCTTATTGGATATGGACGAAAGTATTCTGATTTTGAGCAACGGTAAAGGCGTTATTTTACATATGGAAGCAGGCCGTTTAGTTACCCGGGCTAAGCAATTGGCAGACAGGCACAATCTCTTGATCAATGCTGACTGGAGTGAAGAAAAGGTAGGCACCAACGCCATTGGGACCGCCATAGCGGAGCGAACCAATGTCTTTATTTCCAGGCACGAACATTATTCCTATGCCTGGCATCCATATTCCTGTGCCGCTTCCCCAATCCATGATTTAAAAACCGGTGATGTCATAGGAGTTGTCAACGTTTCCAGTTTTTGCGAAAGATTACATATCCATTCCTTGGGCTGGGTTACCGCTCTGGCAAGATTAATTGGCAGAGAGGTAGCCGGTTACCGGTCAGACAGTTGTAAAGAAGAAAAGAAATGGGCTTTCGTTAATCCGGCCGGTCCGGACATGGTTGGTACCAGTCCTTCCTTTCTAGCCACTGTTGAAGATTCCAGAAAGGCTGCCAGGTCACACCTAAATGTTCTGCTCTTAGGGGAAACCGGTACCGGCAAGGAAGTGCTTGCCAAGTATATTCATGATTACAGTGATCGCCGTTCAGGGCCTTTTGTGGCT
>JAAYOX010000116.1 GCA_012520135.1 Clostridia bacterium | reverse complement strand
TTGAGATCGTTTATCAGTACTCCAAAGCATTAGAAACCAGCTCCACCTTGGGCAGCCCCGCCGCCACCCACAAAAATACCGTACCGCAATTGTGCCTTAGCTAAATTGTAATTGTAGAGCATACCCAGTCTTTGGGCTTCTGTCTCATTTAGCTGGTCGTAGGCTTTTTCCATTTCCAACCGGGTGGTTACCCCCGCCTCATAGCGGAGAGCTGCTAACCGGGCGGTTTCTTCGGCAAATTTCACGTTTTCTTCCAGGAGGATATAGGCCTTTTCCGCTGTCTTTAAGTTAAGGTAAGACTGGCGGACACTCAATTCCAGGCCCGTCTTGGCCTGATTATATTTGATTTTGGCTTCATCCCGATCGTACTGGGCTTTTTGGTAGGCGTAAACATTTGGAGTGTAGAGCTTAGCTACCTGCTCCAATTGCAGTTCGGCAATAGCCAGACCTTCTTTAGCTCCTACCACCGACAAATTGGTCTCCATCAATTCACTGAGATAAGCCTCCAGATCCAGTTCCTCTGCCGGTTCGTACTCAAAACCGCCGGTCAGGACGAACTTTTCCGACAAGTCCCTCCCCAGCACCTGGGCCAGACTCATCATGGCTCCTTCCAAAGTGTTCTGGGCTGTAGTCAGTTTGACCTCAGCAGCGGTTACTCCCACCCGGGCACCCATGGCATCGCTTTTAGCGGCTACACCGGCGGCTACGCTGGCTTCCGCCAGCCGCAGCTGCTCTTTGGCCCGTTCCAATGCCGCCTCCTTATTGGCTACATCCGCCTGAGCCTTGAGCACATCATAGTAAGCTTTTTCTACATTCATCATTAAACCTTTTTTAGTCAGGTCTGCTCCCAACTTAGCCAAAGTCACATTCATTTCCGCCGCCCTGGGCATCACATTAATCGCCTGCAGTGTTTCTAATGTGGCTCCTGTATATTCAAGATAACTATCTAGCTGATCAGCCCCGCTTTTAGCCTCCCGGAGACTTACCTGTGCCTTGGCAATGGCATTTTCACTCAAGGCTACCTCCAGGTTATTAGCCAAAGCCATTTCGATGGCCTCTTCCAAGCTCAATTCCAGTACCGGGGGTTCTTCACCGTTCCCCGCCGGAGCCATCCCTTCCGTTTCTTCCTCCGCCCAAACCGGTGCCGCCATTGATAAGCACAGAGCCAACATTAAGACTAAACTAACCCATTTTCTCCACATAGCTAAATCCCCTCCCTCTTGAACGCTAAATATAGACTTGAATGTTTACAAAACCTGCTCTTAACCCTGCGAAGGAGCAACAGCATCGCCGGACTGCTTTTTCTTCTTGCGATTCACCAGTTTTTGACCCCAATCGTCAAAGATACTGTAGACTACCGGTACCAAAACCAAGGTCAAAAGGGTAGAGGTAGTCAATCCTCCCACAATGGCTGCTGCCAGGGGAGCACCTGCTTCTCCTCCTTCTCCCACTTCAAACATCAAAGGCAGCATACCCAGGATGGTAGTCAAAGCAGTCATCAGAATCGGTCTCAACCTGACCCTGCCTCCGGTGATGATTGCTTCTCTTCTCTCCATACCCCGTTTCCGTAGGGTATTGATATAATCCACCAGCACAATAGCGTTGTTGACCACAATCCCTGCCAGCATGATGATACCGATAAAAGAGATCACGTTCAGGGTACTTCCCGTGACCAAAAGACCCAACACCACTCCGACAATGGTGACCGGCATCGAAAACATGATCACAAAGGGATGGAGGAAAGACTCAAACTGGGCCGCCATAATCATATATACCAAAGCAATAGCCAACAGCAGTGCCTTAGTCAAACTACCGAAGGCATCAGCCATTTCCTCGGCTGAACCACCGGTACTGAGGCTATAACCGTCAGGCAGTTGGAGTTGCTGATCCAGGATAGCACTAATATCCCGGGTTACACTATTTAGATCACGCCCGAAAATCTGACAAGTAACAGAGATAATCCGGGTCTGATTCCTGCGTCCAATATCGGTCAACCCTTGGCTAACAGTCAATTCCGCCACTTCTCCCAGGGGAATCTTAGCCCCTGTGGGAGACAGTAATTCGATGCTCTTCAAGTCCGCCAGATTCTCCCGATCCTTTTTGGGGAAGATCACCACAACATCAATTTCTTCTCCCCCGTCCCGGAAACGGGTAATGGTCTGTCCCTGCATCGCTGTCCGCACTGTGGACACAATCTGGGCAGGACTTAAGCCATACTGGGCAGCCTTGCTCCGATCCACAACTACTTCCAGTTCCGGCCGGCCTTCTTCCCGGCTGATTTCCACTTCTCTTGTACCGGGGACCGCCTCCATCAAGGCTTTGATCTGTTCGGCTATTTCCATCAGCACTGTTAGATCGTCACCTTCCACCCTGATTTCCACCGGTGCCATGGAGTGACCCATCATTGCTGCCGCATCTCCGCCGGATACGGTAATTTCCGCTCCGGCAATGTCCTGGACTTTCTGCCAGATCTCTTCGGCTACTTCGTCTGTCCTCCGGGTCCGTTCCGACAGATCAGACAGGATCAGATCGATCCGGGCATTTTCCGCCGGGCCGCTGCCCCCCAAACCGGTAGTATCGGCCCCAATGGTGGAAAAAGCCATCTCGATTTCGGGAATAGCGGTGACAATCTCTTCTACCTTGGCGGTAACTCTTTCCGTTTCCTCCAACTTGGAACCGTAAGGCATTTGAATGGTGATGAAAGCATAACCTTGGTCCATGGCCGGGATAAATTCCGCCCCCACCACCGGAATCAAAGCCACACTGCCAAAAACGATCAAGGTTACGATAATAATTACCCGGCGGCGACGTCTTAAGGAAGCCGCCAGCAGTTTACCGTAACCGTTTTCCAGCTTTTTGAATGCTCTTCCCCAACCGGCCATTACCCGGTACCGGAGGGAATTGCGATTCACCCGGTTCCCGTTGGCTACCCCGTTCTCGTCCAAAGGAGTAACCTTCAGCATCCGGGAAGAAAACATGGGTACTAGGGTTAAAGCCACCAATAACGAGGCTGCCAAGGAAAAAGACACGGTAAGGGCCAATTCCCGGAATAACTGGGAAGCAATCCCCTTAACGAAAACAATGGGGAAAAACACCGCGATGGTAGTCAAGGTAGAGGCCGTAATCGCCATCGATACTTCCCCGGCACCTTCCACAGCCGCATCTTTCCTGCTAAAGCCCCCTTCACGATGGCGGAAAATATTTTCCAGGATAACGATGGAATTGTCCACCAGCATTCCCATGCCCAAGGCCAATCCACCCAGGGACATAATGTTGAGGCTGATGCCCCCGAAATAGACCATGGTAAAGGTAGCCACGATGGAAATAGGCATGGACAAGGCAATGATAAAAGTTGTTCGTATATTCCTGAGAAAGATATAAAGAATGAGCATGGCCAATATGGCCCCAATAATCATGTTCTGAGCCATATTGTCGATAGTCATTTCAATATACTCTGCCTGATCCATCAGGATCTTGAGCTCAGTCCCTTCCGGCAGTTCCTGCCGGAGGGCTGCTAAAGCCTTCCTTACTTCCCTGGACACCTGCACCGTATTGGCGTCGCTCTGCTTGCTGACCCCCAGGCCAATAGCCGTCTCCCCGTTCAATTTGCTGAGGGAAGTTTGTTCCTTGTAGCCGTCCACAATCTCCCCTAAATCCTTGAGCCGCACGGTGGTGCCGAGAGGAGTGAAAACACTGACATTACCTAAATCCTCTATACTCCGGAATTCTCCTTTGAGACGGACCAGCATTTCCTGGCTGCCGATTCCGGCCGTGCCGCTGGAAAGGTTAACGTTATCCCCCTGGACCGCCTGCAGGAGTTGAGGCAAAGTAAGCCCGTAGTAAGACAATCTGGCCGGATCCACTTCCAGCCTGATCTCCCTCTCATCTCCGCCCATCAAACTGACGGAGGCCACCCCTTCAATCCGCTCCAAGCGAGGCACCACTTTGTCTTCCAGCAAAGTTTTAAATGCCGCTGATTCCAGGTCACTGGTAGCCCCTATTTGCACAATAGGCATTAAGTTGGGATCCATCTTGATGACCATCGGATCTCCTGCTTCAGCAGG
>JAAYOX010000115.1 GCA_012520135.1 Clostridia bacterium | reverse complement strand
TGCTGACTTCTACGCCATCAGCCTTGACCACTTTAATTTTCTTCAGGATTACACCATTTTGGCCGGGGACAACTACCCTCCGCTGTCCTATATTTAGCTTATTATCCGGCTGCTCAAATGTGTCAAATGGTACTTCTACCCGTTCTTCCAATACCTCCTCCGTAATTCTGGTGACTTTAATCCACTTGGTACCTTCAAGCCCATACCCCATATCAATTTGGTCCAGTTCCCCTAATTGGATCCCTTCAGCCACCAATAATTCGTAAGGATCAGCAAAACAGGTTTTGACAGTCCACTTCCGCCCGTCAACTTCCAATTCAACCTCTTGAGCCCGAATAATTCTGACGGTCATCCCTTCTCGTACGGAATGGTGAATACCGGGAAGCACTTGATCTTCTTCTGCCAGTTCTACTCCCGCCAGTTTTAGAGCCCCATTGACCGTCAAGGCAATGGTAGCTATTGTCCTGGTCTCATCTTGATCCACTATTTCTAATGTCTTAACCGATAAGGCCAGGCCGCCCATGAGAAATCCCACCACAAAGGTAAGAATCAATCCCAGTTTCAGCAATCTCCACCGGAAACTCATGGCTTCTATTGAGAAAAACACCATTAACACCTCTTTTAAACGAAAATTCATTTGACATTATGCCAAAATATTCCGTCTTTTATACCTATGCCTAGTTTTTCCCAATATGCCAAGCCCTGTTAAATGGAAAAATATTACAATAACTTAAGTCCAATTATACCTCATGCCTTATTGTTTTAATAGTATGTTTTCCAAATCATGGTTATTGTTTTGTCAGATCTCAAAAAGGAGCCTCCCGTAGAAAGGCTCCCTCAGACTGATGACAAAGTATCTTTTTCGTTAGAGCGCGTAAGGCCGATAATGATTTGCGGAGCGGGCGTTGTGCCCACAGCCGTCGGCAGCTTGCTGCCGGTAACGGCGTAGGGGCTTCGCCGTAGCGAAGCAATCATTATCGGCCTTACGCTATTTGTCAACAAGCAGGGGGAGCCTCCTATAGGAAGACTCCCTTCAAGATCAGCAACTATTCATATCTTAAGGCATCAATAGGATCCAATTTGGCCGCCTTATTGGCCGGATACAAACCGAAGAAAATACCCACCGCCGAAGAAAAAGCAATAGCAAGGATGACAGGCCACCAGGAAAAAACGGGCGGCCATTTAGCTATAACAGCGATGGCAACAGCCAGTCCAATTCCCAACAGGAAGCCAATGGCACCCCCGATAAGGCAAATGGTAACCGACTCGATTAAAAATTGAAATAAAATATCTTTACGCCTGGCTCCCAAGGCTTTCCTCAGGCCAATCTCCCTGGTTCTTTCCGTGACCGACACCAGCATAATATTCATTACCCCAATTCCCCCTACACAGAGAGAAATACCGGCAATACTACTAATCACCAGGGTAAGAATACCCATCACGGTGTTAACCATCTCCAAATCTGACTCCAGGGTAACTCCTTGATAAAAGTCTTTGCCGTGACGTCTTTCCAGAATCCTGATGCCCTGCTCCATGGCAAAATCTACAGTGTCTTTAGTAATAGCCTTCCCTTCCAACTGGTGCACGTAACGGGTTTGAAAAACTTTTTGCATCGTATTAATGGGTAGGTAGATACTCCTGCTGTCATTCATCCCGATTAGAGAATCCGTAATTTGAACCACACCGATCACGATCATAGGTTGATTTAACACCATTACTTGTTGGCCCAGGGGATCCCTTCTACCGAATAAGTCCTCTGCCAGGTTACTGTCAATGACCACTACACCCCTGCCGGCTTTGTTATCGTCGCCGGTAAAAAAGCGTCCCCTGGATAAGTCAAGATTTCTGATCTCCGCATAACTGTTGGTGGTACCATAAAACTGGGCCATTATACTTTTATCGCCCCTATTAACGGTAGTCCGGGAAAAACTAACAGGAGCCATGGAGTGAACCTCAGGTACCAGTTCCTGAATCACCTCCGCATCCCGCACAGTTAAATCCTCCCAGGTACGAACCGGTTTCCCTTCCTCCCAGCGAGTATAGATCACAAATAAATTAGAACCGATTTTTTCAAACTCACTTAAGATTACACTTTTGCTGCCCTGACCAATGGCTACTACGGCGATAACGGCGGCTACCCCGATGATAATCCCCAGCATGGTCAGAAAGGAACGGAGCCGGTTGGTCCAGATTCCTTCCAGAGCCACCTGAATGCTTTCCAGGACGTTCATAAGCCCACCTCTTCCCAATGCTGTAAAACTAATTGGGCCTGCAAGGGTGCACTGACCTTTTCATCGGCCAAAATCCGGCCGTCCCGCATCTGGACCACCCGCTTGGCATGCCTGGCAATATCCTTTTCATGAGTCACCACGACAATAGTGGCTCCTTCTTCATTCAATTCCTGGAATAAAGCCATGATTTCTTCTCCGGTTCGGGAATCCAAGGCACCGGTAGGTTCATCGGCCAGAATCACCGAGGGCTTGTTGACTATAGCCCGGGCAATAGCAACACGTTGCTTTTGTCCCCCGGATAATTCATTAGGCTTGTGATGAATCCGGTCCCCCAATCCTACCCGTTCAAGTGCCTGCAAGGCCCTTTGCCGGCGTTCTCCTCTTTTTATCCCTGCGTACTGCATGGGCAGTTCCACATTCCGCAGGGCATTGACCCGGGGCAGCAAATTGAAAGTCTGGAAAACAAAGCCGATGTGGCGGTTACGGATTGCGGCCAGTACCTCGTCGCTCAATTGACTCACTTCTTGCCCTTCCAGAAAGTATCTGCCCAGAGACGGCCGGTCCAATAAACCGATAATATTCATGAGAGTGGACTTGCCCGAACCCGATGGCCCCATAATCGCCAAAAATTCTCCTTTTTGGATCTCCAGGTTAATTTCTTTTAATGCTTCAACTTGAATAACTCCGGTGTCGTATGTCTTATGAATGTTTTCTAACTTGACCATAATCTCACCTACCTGAACCGCCGGCTTTAGGCACGACCGTTACCTCCGCTTGATCTTCCAATTCCGGTGGATTGATCACCACTTCCTCCCCGGCGGAAACCCCGGATAACACTTCCCGGTAGAGTTCGTTACCTACTCCCATGGTCACCTGCCTCTTCTCCACTTTGCCCTCCTGCACTACGAACACCCATTCTTGCCCTTCTTCATCTTCAATTACCGCCTCGTAGGGAAGCACCAGGGCATCCGGATGCTCAATCGTAACAATATTCACCTCAGCGGAAACCCCCGGTTTTATAGGAGGGTTTCCTTCTACATCAATCTCCACAGGAATAACCGTTTGGGGCTGACTACCGGAAACTAATTTGCCTGCGGGAGCAATTTTACTTACTGTCCCTGTATAAGTCCCGGCAAAGGATGTGCCTGATATTTCAACCGTTTGTCCTAAAGCTAACTCCCTGCTGTCACCTTCGCCGATATTGACCTCTACTATGAGCCGGTTTAAATCGCCCACAATCACCAGAGGGCTTCCCTGGGTTACCATCTGACCTGGATTGACCAGAACATCTAATACAGTTCCGGCCATGGAAGATTTCACTTCACCCTTTTCCAACTGCTCTTTCAAGGCCAACAGGGTGTTTTCCGCTTCCCTCTTCTGGGCCTCCATAGCCTCCAACACTTCCGGTTGTTCTCCCCTGGTCAAGATTTCATAATCCTTTTGGGCAATCAGAAATGCGTATTCCTGATTAATTACCTCCTGTTTTGCCCCTTCCAGATTCTCAGCGGTAGTTGCTCCGGCTTCAAATAGACTCTCCAGCCGTTCCAACCTCTTCTTTGCATTAGCCAATCCTGTTTCAGCTTGCTCCAGCCTGAGTCTGGCCTTATCCAGTTCTTCCTCCCGGGGGCCTGCCTGGATTTTAGTAAGATTGGCCTCTTCTACCTTCAGGCGTGTCTCCGCCTCCCGTATTTTACGAACCAATTCGTCAGTATCAAAACTGATTAAGACTTGTCCTTCCTCGACTTGGTCACCCGCTTCTACCGGCAAGTCTGCAACCATACCGGTAAAGGGGGCAAACAGAGTTTCTTCCGCCAGGGTCTTAACCCTGCCTGTAGCGAAAACTTTCACTACCATCGGTTCTTGATTTACCAATACGGTAGTTACCTGCACTCCTCCCCCGGTTCGTGTTTTAATGAAGCCAAAAACCCCCGCCCCAACCACTAGCAAAATAATTACCGCAATTATTAGCTTCTTATGTTTTTTCACCTTTAGCCCCCCATTTTTCACTTCGGTACCCTTCTTAATTTATCAAAGGTTCAATATCTTAACAATAGGAGTAGTCAAAATTACATTTCAATGACTGTTAGCAAACTGCATCTCTCTAATCGGTGTTAATCCCGGGCTTCAGAGGAGCCCGGTTTGGGGATGAGCTCCCTTCGATTAACACCGATTAGAATTTTTACGACAGTCTGCCAAACCAGGTATTTTCCGGACCTTTGCTTGTTGATAAATAGTGTAAGGCTGATAATGTTTTGCGGAGCGGGCGTTGGTCCCACAGCCGTCGGCAGCTTGCTGCCGGTAACGGCGTAGGGGCTCCGCCTGAGCTGTGCAAACATTATCAGCCTTATGTAGGCTAACAAAAATGATGCTTTGCCAATAAAGCTGAGGAGTGTTAAAAGTAATATCCCAATAGGTCTAAAAACCGAATTATTTGGAAAAATTAGG
>JAAYOX010000009.1 GCA_012520135.1 Clostridia bacterium | reverse complement strand
GAGAAGAAAGGCAGATGCAGATGACATCCTGCCCTTCGTCCAGGATCTTTTTGAAAACTTTTAGAAAATCTTCCGGGGTAGGTGCTGCCGTTTGGGGCATGACCCCTGTATCGGCTACCCTTTGGAAAAGCTGCCGGTTATCCAGTTCCACACCGTCGGCAAAAATCTCGTCTCCAAAACGAACATAGAGGGGCACTACCTGAATGTCATACCGGGATAATAATTCCGGCGTTAAATCGCCGGTGCTGTCGGTCACTACCTTTACTCTCTGCAATCATATCACCCAATTGTATTTTTCCCTTATTATAGCATTAAGCAATTATTCATGGTAGCATCAGTTGCCATCATGATGTCGCTTTTTGATGCGCTTTTCTCACAAATTTACGGAAATCATCCGCCTTGAAAAAGGGCTGTTCTTGTTCCAACATCTTCAGCAATTCCTGAACATGATACTCTACATCGCATAGGGCAGCCCCTAGCTGGGGAATATTTTTCTTCTTATGAGCTTCTGACAATTCATCGATTCCTTTTCTCAACTCTTCGATACAAGTACTGACTGACTTTCTTTCCTCCTGAGTTGCCAATTGCAAGGACACCGAACTATTCCCCCTTTTCCTTCCTTACTATCCCGTGTATTTGCGGGACAAGATAATACTCCTACATTGATATTTTACCTCATTTAATCATTTTTGAAAAGGGCTTGCCGCCGTGTATTCAGTATATTTAGGTGATCCAGGGGGACGGTTCTTCCGGATTACCAGGTCAAGTAATCAACAGCCCTACCCAAAAAAAGGACACAGGTATTGTTTTTCCCTGTGTCGCTAAGTTACCAATTCATGGCTGATCCGGGAGAACCGTCCCTCCGGATCATCTCCCCTGATCACCGGCGCAGTGCTTCCACCGGCGGTACGGAAGAAGCGGAAATAGCCGGGTAAACCCCGAAGAGCAAACCTGCTCCCATGGCCACCAGGGTGGAAATCTGGATGGCCTGGAAGCTGATAGCCGTTTCAAAACCGTACCGGGCAAATACATTGATGCCCCAAATCCCTGCGGCTACTCCGGCAATGGCACCGATACCGCTTAAGTACAATGCTTCCAGCAAGAACTGGGTCAATAAATCACCCTGTTTGGCACCGATGGCTCGCCGGACCCCGATTTCCTTGGTTCGCTCCGTCACCGCCACCAGCATTATGTTCATAATCCCCAGTCCCCCTACCAGGAGGGATACGGCGGCAATGCCCCCCAGGAGAAGGGTCATTACCCGGTTAGCCTTGTCGGCTTCTTCCACCAATTGGTTAAGGTTGGTGATGGTAATCAAATCCTTGCCGGTATTGATACCGGGAATCTCCTCCTGGCGTTCTTCCGAGCCGGGTACGGGGATAGCTTCCTCAACAATGATACCGCCGCCCTCCATTCCCGGTTCCCCTGGCATCCCTGCCCCACCCTGGCTGGGAGGTACAGGAGTCGGAGCTTTCTGATCCAGGCCTAATTGCCTTCTAAATATCCGGCCCAGCTGGACAACGGCCAAGTCTGCCGCCTTGGGATCCTGAGCCTTGCCCCAGATCTCCTCTACGGTCTTTTGAGAGGCAAGCTTAAGGGCCGTAGTATAAGGAATCACGATCATATCATCAATGCCTTCCGCCTGCCCGGCCCCTTTCGGGGCCAGCACCCCGGTAATCCGGAAGGTATAACCATCGATAATAATCGTCTGGCCCACAGGGCTCCTGCCACCCATCAGCCCCTGGGCGATATGATAGCCAAGCACCGCCACGGGCGCTCTCTGCTCTACGTGAAAAGAAGTGAAGAAATGGCCGGAGACCACTTCCTGATCCCTGATTTCGGGAAATTGATTATTCACTCCCAGAAGCTCTCCATTCCCCCGGGTACGCCGCCAGCGGATAGGCTTTTCTGTTTTGACTACAGGGGTAGCCAATTCCAGACCGTCAACCCTTTCAACCAGCTCCTGGGCTTGTTCCGGTTCCAAGGTTACCGAAGGGTCTTCCGCCTTGATCACAATCACGTTGGTACCCAGGCTTTCAAACTGGCGGACTACTGCCTGCCTGGCTCCTTCACCAATGCCCATCAAGCTCACAATCGAAGCCACCCCAATGGCTACTCCCAGGATCGTCAAGGCTGACCGGAGTGGATTAGCCAATACCCCGTGGGCTGCCATTTGGGCGGAAAACCAAAACCGTACCCAGAGGGATTTTATCCCTTTACCCATCCTGATCACTCCCTACCTTCGCCCGGACTGTCTCCGCCGTTGTCTCCGGAGCCACCTTCAGG
>JAAYOX010000114.1 GCA_012520135.1 Clostridia bacterium | reverse complement strand
AATAACCTCACAAATGCGAATGTTATCACATGCTCTTTTGGAAAAATTATGGAGGTGAATTTATGGATATATCACGCAGACAATTCGTGGGTGGAGGATTGGCTCTTGGGGGGGCCATTGCAGTAGGCTCTTCCGGCTCCGTCCTCCGGGGTTTAGGTTTGGGGACCAAGGAAGCTAATGCAACCCCTGCAGATGCTAAAGAGCAAATAACTTACAGCTGCTGCAACCCGGAATGTAACAACTGTTCTTTACAAGTCCATGTTCGAAACGGAAAATTGGTGAGAATCTCGCCAAATCCCAATTACTTCACCAAACCCTGTTTACGGGGCCGTTCCCGGTTACAGTGGAACTACCATCCCGACAGGCTAAGGTATCCCTTTAAGCGTGTCGGAGAACGGGGAGAAGGTAAATGGGAGCGAATCTCCTGGGACGAAGCCTTGGATACCATCGCTGCCAACCTGACTAAGATCCGTAACGAGCACGGTCCTGAAGCTGTTTTCTTTACAGCCGGAGCGGTAATGTCAGTGATGCCCAATGCCATGCAGCGGAGATTTGCCAACGCCTTTGGTAAAGGTGTAATGACGGGAACCTCCGGCTCACTATGTTGTTCATCACAAGCTGAAGCTTCCAACGCCTCACAAGGTTACCGTACAGCTGAAATTGAGGCTATGGCCTACAGCAAATTTATGATCTGCTGGGGACATAACCCTGCGGTCACTTATATCCCCCACTGGCGTCTTATTAATGAGGCCAGGGAAAAAGGTGCCCGGCTGGTAACGATTGATCCACGCTTCAGCGAAACTGCAGCCAAATCCGATCAATGGATTTCCATTAAGCCCGGCACCGACTTGGCCATGGCTATGGCCATGATCCGGATTATTATTGAAGAAAACCTCTATGATGAAAAATTTGCCCTGGAAAGAAGTAACCTGCCTTTCTTGGTTAACGAAGAAACAGGAAAGCTTCTACGCCAAAATGAAGTCATGGCCGGTGGCAGTGAAGAAGCTTTTGTAGTTTGGGATCAGGCTACCAACGGTGCAGCAGATCCGGATCACGCTCTTTCCCCGGCCCTGGAAGGAAGCTTTACCGTTAATGGAATACAGGTGCGCACCGTATTTTCCCGCCTAAGGGAAAGAGTCGCATCCTATACACCGGAACATGCAAGCGAAATTACCGGCGTCCCCGCACAGGACATCGTAGACCTGGCTTATGCCTATGCCACCACCAAGCCGGCCATGATCAACAGCGGCATGTCCGGTGCACAGCGGACCAGTAACGGTGTCTATTTTGTCCAATCAATATTAAACCTGGCAGCCCTGACAGGCAATATCGGAGTTAGGGGCGGCGGGGTCAACGACACAGCCGGTTTTGGACACGGCACCAATAAATCGATCAATGAACCTTATCCGGCAGATTGGGTCGGAAGAATCCCCGTTACCAAACTGGGAGAATATTTCCTTGAGGACAAGCCCTATCCCATTAAAGCTGTTTACTGGCAGGGTAAAGGACTGGGTCAGGTTCCCAACAGTAACAAAGTCCTTGAAGGTCTGAAGAAAATGGATTTCGTAGTGGTCCAGGAGCATTTCTTCGGTGATGCAGCGTCCGTTGCCGATATTGTGTTACCGGTAGCTACCCTGTTTGAACGCTACGATGTCATGTGCGCTTCCCGTTCTTTCTACTATCATCTGATGGATAAAGCCATTGAGCCTTTTATGGAAGCTAAATCCGATACCTGGATTTATACTGAACTGGCCAAACGGATGGGCTTTGGAGAGCTTTTTGAAAAGACGGAAGAAGAATGGATTGACGAGATCCTGGAGCCAACAGGACTCAGTGTGGAAAGTTTACGCAAAAGCGGTCCCGTGTGGATTTGGAGCGATGCCAAGTTGAACCGGTTCGGAGTAAAGAGAGAAAAAGCGCCTTTCTACTTCTTTGAAGATACTCCCTTCAACACCCCTTCCGGCCGTTTTGAGTTCCATACGGTTCGCTGGGAAAATGCAGGATACGAACCGATGGTGAACTATAAACCGCCGGAAGAATGTGAAGAGACTGCACCGGATTTATTTGCAAAATATCCTTTAAGCCTGGTCGCCAATAAAATCCGCACCAAAGTCCACAGCACTTACGCCATCATGCCCTGGCTGTCGGAAATTTATCCTAAAGGCTGGGTCACCATTAACGACGAGGATGCCAAAGCACGGGGCATTAAAGACGGGGATATGGTTGAAGTATTTAACGACCGGGGTTCTGTTAAGGTGGCTGCCCATGTAACACCGGGAATTAGGAAAGGTGTTGTAGCTATGCCCAACGGTTGGTGGGTTACACAAGGAGCCTGCTCCAGTGTCTTGAGTAACGACTACACCCATCCCCAATCCTACGGCCACTGCCTTAACTCAACTTTAGTCGAAGTGAGGAGGGTATAGGGATGAGTAAAAAACTGGGTCTATTGATCGACCAGGAACGCTGCATTGGCTGCTGGACCTGTGCCGTCATCTGCAAAATGGAAAACAATATTGGTTTGGGGAACTGGTGGAATCGCATTCTGAGTAATGGGCACAGCGAGTATGGGGATACTCCCAATACCGGTTTAGACGGTCAGCCTGAACTAATCTACCAGCCTACCGGGTGTATGCATTGTGAAAATGCTCCCTGTGTTAAAGCTTGCCCAACAGGGGCAACCTATAAGAGAAAAGACGGCATCACTGCTCAAAATTACAAGAAATGTATTGGCTGCCGGGCCTGTATGGCTGCCTGCCCCTATAATGCCCGGGTGTTTAACTGGGGAAAACCTGAGCAAATCCCTTCTTTTGAAGATGACCACATTGGAGACGCCCGGGTACCTTCCCGCCCTAAAGGGATTGTAGAAAAATGTACTTTCTGCCAGGAAAAAGTCGATCACGGGGAAGAGCCGGCCTGTGTTACCGGTTGTCCTGCCGAGGCACGGTTCTTTGGGGACTTGAATGATCCCAACAGTGAGATTACCCGTTTAATGAGAGAGCGTGGTGCCAAAACTCTACTGGCTGAGTTAGGGACTAAGCCCACTGTTTATTATGCACCGCCGCGCCGGAAGCTTAAAACTACAACTTTCGAAGGGAGGGGCTATTATGGTGAGTAGTGCTGGGAGAACCGGGCGTAACTGGATGTTCCTGATGGGAGCCATGGTACTTGTAGGATTCGGGTTCTATGTTAACCAGCTGATTAACGGCCTGGAAGTTACGGGGATGAACAACCTGGTTTCTTGGGGACTGTATATTATTACCTTTGCTTTCCTGGTGGGACTGAGTGCCGGAGGACTGATTGTTTCTTCCTCGGCTTATGTGCTCAAAATCGAGAAGCTAAAAACAGTGGCCCCTGTAGGCATCGTCGTAGCCGTTGCCTGTATTATCGGAGCGGGTGTTTTGATTATCGCCGACGTGGGGCATCCTGAACGTATCTTCAATATTATTCTGGGCGGACGATATACTTCGCCCCTCGCTTGGGACTTTCTAGTCATCAGCATCTATTTAGCTGTTGGCCTTTATGAATGCTGGATTTTCTTCAGCAACAAGTGGAAAGCCGAAGCCGGGGAAAAGCGTGAGGCAATCCTGGCAAAAGCCGCCTATTTCTCACTGCCCATTGCCCTTTTAGTACACTCCATTACAGCTTGGATTTTCGGTTTGCAAGTAGGAAGACCTTTTTGGGATACTGCTCTGATGGCTCCAATTTTCATCTCCTCAGCTGTTGTATCGGGGCTTGGCATCCTGCTGGTCATCGCCTATCTCGGCAGAAAAGCAGGTATACCCGGTTTGGATGAAGATAATGTGGATACTCTGGTGAAACTGTTGGCCGGTTTCATTCTGCTGGACCTTTTCCTGTTCTTCTGTGAGTTGTTCACCCTGGCTTATGGAGGAGGTACAGTAGGAGCAGAAGCCGTAAGTCTCATTCTCACCGGTAAACTGGCACCTTTGCTCTGGTTTGAGCTGATCGTGGGTATGGCTGTTCCCTTCTTCATCCTGATTAACAAGTCTACCCGACGCTCACCGGGCTGGATTGGAGCTGCAGGTGTCTTGGTTATGGTGGCTGTTTTCTTAAAACGGATCAATATTATTTTACCAGGTTTCTTAGTGACGAATATGCCTGACAGACCCGGGGTTTCCACAGGACGTTTCATCGAAAGTACAGGTCAGTATTTTGAAGCGGGAGAGTTACCTTTTGCTTCCATCACCACCTATGCACCTACTTTACACGAAATCGCAATTACTATCGGAGCCTTGGCCCTGGTAGCACTGATCATCACTTACGGAGTAGGATTGGTAATGAAAATGGATACCCGGGCAGAAGGAAGTTCAAGTAAGCAATTCTCCAGTGGAGGAAATCTGTCCGGTGGAGTGGCGAAATGAAGAATAACGTAGCTATTGAAACGGGGATATTTTCCCGTACGATCCTGTATCAATTTCTGGCGCTGGCTCTTTATGAGCCGGCGGAAAACCTTTTTGAAATCCTGGAAAATGACAACCCTGATAGGTTAACAGCAGCCGGCAAGGAGTTCTTAGGTCCAAAAGGAGAAAAACTAATGGACAGTATCCTTGAGGCTCTCCGTGGAAAAGGAGAAGAGCAGAAAGATTTACTCCTTGATCTTAAAGTGGAATATAACCGCCTGTTCGTGGGCCCCATGCCTCCGGTTTGTCCTCCCTACGAATCCTATTACGATGAGAATCTGCCTAAAGAGGGCCTGGGGACCTTAATGGGACCTACTTCGGAAGCCATGGCTAACGCTCTTGACAATGAAGGCTTAGAACTAACCCTTGATTACGCTGAACTTCCGGACCATATGGCGATTGAACTGGAATTTATGTACTATTTATTATCCAAGGCCAATGCCGGAGAACAGGATGAAGAACTATACCTGCAAAAGGCCAATGCTTTCCTAAGGGAACACCTATCCCAATGGTTACCTAAATTCGGCGCTATGGTATCCCAGGAATCCCATCATCCATTTTACCGGGGAATTGGCCTTCTACTGGAAGCTACCGTCAATGCTGATTTAGAAGTACTAATGAGGCAATAAACATCCGGCCATGCCCTAGGCTAGAATAGCAGAACACCGCAGCAAGTTGCCGCGGTGTTCTGTTTGTTAGCGAACCGGAATATCCCAACCGGTGTTATTCTGGCTTCCCAGGGCACCGGTTCCCGTTT
>JAAYOX010000113.1 GCA_012520135.1 Clostridia bacterium | reverse complement strand
TTGGCCAGCATATCCAACTGATCAATGACTTCCAGGATCAGCGGTTTTACATGGGAAAAGCCTTCATTACGACGTTGCTGAGCCACCTGAAGAATGGATTTTTCCGCTTCGTCCAAGAGTGCGGCAACCTCCTCACCGGCTTCATAGCACTGTTGGATTACAGAGGTGCAAGCCAGGATTAAACTCCTCAGAAGGGATTTTTCCGCCACAATTTCCGCATAATAGCGGGCATTGGCTGCAGTAGGCACTGTACTTGCCAGCAAGGCCAGGTAAGAAGCACCGCCTACTTTCTCCAGCAACTTTTGCCGTTCCAGTTCTTCCGCCAAAGTGATCAAATCGATGGGTTCTTGCTTGGCATACAGAGACAGCATGGCATCAAAGATCCAGCCATGACTGTCCCTGTAAAAATCTTTAGCGGTCAAAATATCGGTTACTTCATCGATAGCTTCTTTAGCTAATAACATAGAACCCAGTACCGACTGTTCTGCCTCCAAATTTTGAGGAGGAACCCGGTCAAAGGGTGTACTCATAAACATCATCCTTCCGGTAGGGCCCTTAACTAATCTGTTTTTTCACCTGTGGCCCCCTGACAGCCAACGCTTCCTTTAACGCTTCCTCTATTCTGCTGACAATCACTACTTCAATACCCTGGAGATCCTGGGGTACGTCTTTTTCATTATCCTTGGGCACCAGCACCTTTTTCATGCCCGCCAGCTTAGCACCGTAAATTTTTTCCACTATACCGCCAACCGGTTTAATTTTGCCCTGCAAAGACAGTTCCCCGGTAACGGCAACATCCTGCCGCAGGGGTTGCCCGGAAATCACGCTCAAAAGTGCCAGGCAAATGGCAACTCCGGCGGAAGGACCGTCGATATTTCCTCCCCCAATCACATTGATGTGGAGATCATAGTCTTCCAATTCGGCACCCAGCATTTTCCGCACCACGGAGGCTGCGTTAAAAACCGAGTCTTTGGCCATGCTGCCTGCCGTATCATTAAAGCGGAGTTTACCCTTTCCTTTTTCCCGGGCCGCCAGGGCCACCGCCTCTATTTCAATGACACTGCCTACAAACCCTGCTACTCCCAGACCGAAAATCCGCCCTACTTCCGCCTCTTCCTCACTCTTACGGATGGTATAAGGGGATAAACGGGCCATCTGCACTACTTGATAGACATGGTCCTTGGTAATTTTAAGGGCAGTTTTGCGGCGGCTTGGCTTTTTCTGATACAAAGCCAGGCCGTAAGCATCTGATAAGATATTATTGGCTTTTCGCCCTTCAATAGTATAATCGCTGATAATCTTCGGGACTTCCTTGTCTATCTTGGCTCCCAGCTTGTCCGCAGCTTTAATAACAATTTCCTGAATGTCCTGGGGAGTTAACGGCTCGAAATAGATCTCCGCACAACGGGACCTTAAAGCCGGGTTTAAAGCAGCCGGCTCCCTGGTGGTGGCCCCGATGAGTACGAAATCAGCCGGTATTCCTTCTTCAAATATCTTTTTAATATAGCGAGGCACATTAGGATCATCGGGATCGTAATAGGAAGATTCGTAATGAACCCGTTTATCTTCCAGGACTTTCAGCAATTTATTCAAAAGCAAAGGATCCATTTCCCCTATCTCATCAATAAAAAGAATACCCCCATGGGCTTCAGACACCAAGCCCATTTTGGGTTCGGGCACTCCTGTATCCGCTAAATCCCTTTTCGCTCCCTGGTAAATAGGATCATGAACGGAGCCTAATAAAGGATTGGTAATATCCCGGGGATCCCAACGCAAAGTGGTACCGTCCACTTCGATAAAGGGGGCTTTGGCATCAAAAGGCGTACCGGGCTTGTTTTTGACTGTTTCCAAAGCCAGGCGGGCGGCAGTTGTCTTGCCTACGCCGGGAGGACCATAGAGAATCATATGTTGTGGATAGGGTGAGATTAGCTTAGAAATGATGGCTGTAACCGCTTGCTGCTGGCCCACAATTTCCTCCAGGCTGCTGGGGCGGAGTATTTCCGATGCTGACTTGGCCAGCTTTACCTGGTCCATTACTTCTAATACCGCCAATTTTTTTAGGGTCTGGGCATTTTCCACACCGGCGGACTCTCTTAAGATTTGATCTCTCACTTCCCGGAAATATTCTTCATGACGTTCCTGCATCCGCTCGGCAATCAGCCGGTCCAGCTTTTCTTCCAACGCTTGATGAGCTACCACATCTGCTACGGCCATCTCCAAATTAGCCAAAACGCCGGCTATCTCATGCTCCCGGGGAGGCTGGTCCAGTGTTGGATCTTCCATTACTAATTTTTGGAGGCCCAGTACTCGTTCTCCCAACTTGTCTGAGCGGATCAGCCCCAGCGCCTCCAACTTATTAGCTTTAAGGATTACCCTTTCTGTGCCGAAAATATCACATAAAATATCGTAAAAAGCGGCAATCCTCTTTTCCAGTTCTATCTCCTCTGAAACCAGCCTGTTTATTGCTGTCAGGCTCTCCTGCTTCCCCTTGGCCGTCTTTTTCACCGTAAATCCCCTTTCCTACTCGCTGACCACCCGTACTGTCATATTGGCTGATACTTTCGGGTGTAATTTTACCTTTACCGGGTATTCCCCTAATGCTTTGATTGCTTCCTTCAACTCAACTTTCCGGCGATCCACTTCCACCTGATATTGAGCATGGATTGCCTCGGCCACCTCTTTATTGGTAACAGAACCAAAAAGGCGGCCTTTATCACCGGCTTTGCTGGTAATGATGATGTCCTTACCTTCTAACCGGGAAGCCAGTTCCTTGGCTTGCTCCAGCTGCTTTTGCTTCTGGGCTGCTTCCCTTTCCTTGACTACCTTCAATTCCTTTAAACTGCCTTCGGTAGCCGGTTTTGCCAGCCCTTTGGGAATAAGGTAGTTTCTGGCGTAACCTTCCGCCACCTCTACTACATCACCTTTTTGTCCCAGCTTCTTAACATCAGTAAGCAAAATCACCTTCATCTTATCACTCTCCCTCTTTCGTTCCAAACGACAATTTCCGGTAATTGAACAAAGGGTCAAAGGCTCCTACTATTATCAGAAACGGAAGGGCAATAGGCAAGTAAAAAACCGATAATGCCAGCAGTATTCCCTTCAAAAAGGGGCTGAGAGACCACCGGTGATAATAATAGGTAGCGACAGCCAATCCGTTAATCAATAACAGGGGCAGGTAGATATAAATAATATTCTGCCCGATCAAGGCCAGGGGCTTCCACGCCAGGTAATCCCCGGCCAGGTAAAAGGCCAAGCCTGCAATCAAACCCCAGACGGAATACCAAGGCACTTGCCAATAACGGAAAGCAGGGATGGGCTTCAGGCTGTAGCCCAGCCTTTTCAGCACCCGCCGGGAGATCAGGTAAGTTACGGCAGCAGCAGTCAGGGAACCTAAAAACATGGCTCCCGGGAGCAAGGCGACAGCCAGCCCCATCATCTGCAACATTTGTTCCCGTAATTCCCCCTCAGTGGTCCCTTGCTCCAGCAAAGCTTCCAACAAGCCGTATTGCTTATATAAGGACAGAGTTTGGTCTACCGTGTTTTCCAACTCTGCCAGGTCCAGGAGAGGCCCTCCCATGACGGCAAAAGCCAGCAACAGCAAAAAGGCTGTACCTACCACGGTAGCTATTCCGCCGCCCAGAATGGTAATTCCCGGGGACAGCCCTTTTTTAAAAGCATAACCGAAAATTAACGCCGTCAAGCCTCCCTTCAACCCCAAAGACAGAGCTCCCATGGGTCCGGCAATAACGGCAACCAAAATCAGGGCTACCAGCAAACTCATGACCCCGGCCCGCAAATCAAACCGGAGGATAATAACAATAATAGGGATGGTCCAGATTACATTTGCGACCACTCCCAAAACAGGGACCAGCAGGGAGGATAGGCCCAGCAATGCAGCCACAGCTGCCAACATGGCCCCTTGGGCCACCAGATTACTTTGCCTGGACACATGATCACCTCGTCCTGAATCTTCGCTTTTCGGTTGATAAATCCTGCCTTGATACAAAAAGGGAGCCTAAGCCCCCTAATATAATGCCCTACGCTATTATTCTACAGTAAAAGGCAGCAAAGCAATGTTTCTTGCCCTTTTGATAGCCACAGTCAACATCCGCTGGTGATGGGCACAGTTACCTGTCACCCGCCGCGGCAGAATTTTACCACGCTCGGTAATATAACGGCGTAAGCGGTGAGTGTCTTTATAATCAATTGCTGTTACTTTATCTACACAAAAACTGCAAACACGTTTACGAGAACGCTTTCGATCACGACGCACACGTTTCCCTCCTTAATCCAGTATTCTATAGAGGAAAGTCATCCCCCGCCAAGTCGATGCCTGAGCCGCTGAAAGGATCTTCAAAGTTATCAATACCACCGCCGGCATCTAATTCAGCGGACTGCCCGCGGTCTTTAGGCCAATCGAGAAAACGGACGGTTTCTGCAACAACCTCAGAAATTTGCCGTCTAATCCCGTTTTGGTCATCATAACTGCGAACCTGCAATCGTCCGTCTACTGCTACCAGTCTTCCTTTGCCCAGGTTTTGGGCACAAACTTCCGCCAGTTTACGCCAGGTAATAATCCGGATAAAATCAGCTTCCCTCTCCCCTTGTTGATTGGTGAAAGGACGGTCTACGGCTAAGGTAAAGTTGGCTACAGCGATGCCGCTGGTAGTATAACGAAGCTCGGGATCTCGGGTAAGCCTACCAATTAATACGATCCTGTTCAGCAAAACGAACACCACCCTTTAATGTTTCTCCTCAACACTATTCGGCAGCTACAACCTCTTCTTTCTGTTCTTCCTGTTCTTCTGCTACAGGAAGATCATCATCGAGGCGAACGACTAACTGGCGGATAACTTCATCCGTGATCTTCAACACCCGATCCAATTCCTTGGCCACGGCAGCAGTTCCCCTAAACTGCATCAAGATGTAGATACCTTCCCGTAGTTTTTTCACCTCATAGGCTAATCTGCGCTTGCCCCATTTATCCAGCTTGACCACTTCTCCGCCGGCTTGAGTAACCAGATCGGCAAATTTTTGCATTACCGCATCCTGTTCCTCTTCACCCAGTTCAGGTCTTAAGATATACATGGCTTCGTAATTGCGCATTTACTTCACCTCCTCCCTTTGGACTAACGGCCCCACAAGAGGGGCAGGGCTGTAAGGCGATCGTCATTCGTCGCCATTTGTAGATTATAGCATAATGCGGAAGCGGAAGGCAATAGCCAACAGCTATTTATGCGGCAAACACTGTCTAATTTAACTGTTTCTTGATAAGGGTATAAGGCTGATAATGTTTGCTTCGCTACGGCGGAGGTCCGACGCCGTTACCGGCAGCAAGCTGCCGACGGCTGTGGCCCAACGCCCGCTCCGCAAAGCATTATCAGCGTTGTACACTTCGAAAACAACCGACAACGGTCCAATAAAAAACCGCAGGTTCGATCTCCTACGGTTGCTCCTCAGACAAGGCCCTTTGAATCACTGCCTTGACCCCTTTTTCAAATTTAGGTCGGGGCAACAATACTTGGCGCCCACAGCCTAAACATTTAATCCGAAAATCCATGCCTACCCTGGTTATCTCCCATTGATCACTGCCACAGGGATGAGGCTTACGCATTTTTACGATATCACCTATATTGTAGCTCAATTGTATTCACCCACCTCTGTTCATTCATCAGCCGTCGTTCTTCAGTCATCAGTCTTCGGTGTTAAGCATCCGGTCTTCAATAGATTCCCTGATGAATTTACTCAACTTGGTGGCCGTTCATCTACCACTGATAATTGTTCTATTGCTTTCCTGGCGTTTTCTTGCACTCGCCAGTCAGGATCCTCACTAACTAGCGTTTCTAACGTGGGAGCCGCTTCTTTCAGGCCCATATTTCCTGCTGCCAAGGCTGCCTGGGCCCTGACCTCCCAAGCCTCATCCTCTAATGCCCTCAGTAAAGAATCAGTGACCTCCGTCACCGGTCCGTTTAGCCGGGCCAAGGCACTGGCTCCCTTGGCACGAATGACGGGATTATCGTCTTCAATCACATTGATTAAATATGGAACTGCCCTCACATCTTCCAACTCACCCAGCAACTCTATAATATAACCGCGGCTGGCCGCGGGAGCAATAGGCAGTCGTTCCAGTAAAGGCATGACTCCTTCGCTGCCGCGAGCCAAAATAATTTCAGCCACCCTGGCCGGGGGCCACCGTTCGGGAATCGCTAAAATATCGATGAGGGTCTCCATTAAATTTGGCGCCTGCAACTCTTTTAAAGCATTGGCGGCAGTAAAACAGACATCTTCATTTTTAGAAGCCAAAGCATTTAAGAGGGGCCAAACGGATTGTTTACCTCCAATCAGACCCAGAATCTCAATAGCAACCAATCTCTTTTCCGGAACCGCATCTTCCAAATCCGTAATGAAGTAGGCTTCCCAGCCGTAATCCTGGGCCTGTTCCCGCAACTGTTGGCGGTCCTGTTCATCCATGGAAGGCCACAACTCAATGATATCCGGAGCCAAAACCCTGGGTTCCTGTACCGGAATCGCTTTTAAAAGGCTATCTGCCGTCTGTGGTTGAGGGTGTTTTTCCTTCTTTCGCTCCCGCCGCTGACTTTTACCAAAAGCAGTGCTAAACAATTTCCAGAGCATCCTACTAACCTCCTGGGAACAACCCTTGGTTTTATGGCAAAGTCACTACTCGGGGATAAAGGGTCACCTGTTCCAAAATGGTGTACATGTTACTGACTGAACCAACGCAAAGTTTTTCTTTAATACCGTAATAATCCAGGCATGTGCCGCAGGCCAGGATTTGGACTCCTCTTTTTTCCAAATCCATGAGGTGCTGCAATACTTGCGAATTCTCACAGGCTAGCTTGACTGCACTGTTAATCAAAATGATTTGAGCCGGGAGGGAATCTGATTCTGTCAAGGTGTAAAAGAAACTCTTGGTTAAAACTTGTCCTAATTCATCATTACCGTGCCCCAGATATTGGTTACCCATAAAGATGATATAGTCCCTCTCCCTGGTCAATTGCGGTTCGAGGCCAGCATATTCCGGTTTATGAATGCGAATATAGTAATCGCTGGCTTTCTCTTCTACCTCTGCAATTAGGTTTTGGCTTTTCACGTAACGCAACACATTATCTCTGGCCACTTCGTTATCCACAATAGTCACTAATTCCTCTCCCTCATATTCCTCCAAGGCTTTTTTGGTACAAATCACCGGTTGGGGACAAGCCAAACCTCGAGCATCTACGGTTTTTTCCATTTCCTATCATCCTTTCACCATTACCTTACCTGGATGGGTTCCGGTTATAACTCCAATTGTTCGGGCGCTAATAACACCTTTTTGATGCAATGCTTCCAGCAGTTGCTTTTCTTTTTCCGGGGCCACTGCCACCAATAAACCGCCGGAAGTCTGTGGATCTCCCAGGAGATCTAAATCGATGTCGGTTACATTTGCTTCATGCTCAATGACAGCTCCCAGATATTTCAGGTTCCGCCGGGCTCCTCCCGGAACTAAACCCATGGAGGCATAATCCTTTGCCCCGGGCAGCAGGGGTACTTGTCCCATTTGAATTTCAAAACCGATCTCAGGAGTCATCATTTCGTAGAGATGACCTAATAAACCAAAGCCGGTAACATCGGTACAAGCATTGACCCCGACTTCGATAACTGCGGCGGCCGCTTCTTTATTTAAAGTAGCCATTGACTGAGTAGCCGCCTCAATTGAGGCAGGATCCGCCATATCCCCTTTCATAGCGGTAGTAATGATGCCTACTCCCAGGGGTTTAGTCAAAATAAGCTTGTCCCCGGGCTTGCCCCCCCGATTGGTCAACACTTTACCGGGATGGACAATTCCGGTAACCGATAACCCGTACTTGGGTTCATCGTCTTCTACGGTGTGTCCTCCCACCAGTAAGGTCTCCGCTTCCCTAATCTTCTGGGCACCGCCTTTTAAAATATCCCCAAGAATACTAACATCCATGGTATTAACCGGAAAAGCCACTATATTCATAGCTGTCAGGGGTTTACCCCCCATAGCATACACATCGCTTAGAGCATTGGCGGCGGCAATTTGTCCGAATAAATAAGGATCATCTACCATCGGAGTAAAAAAATCTACTGTCTGGACCAAGGCCAATTCATCAGTCAATTGATAGACCCCGGCATCATCCATGGTACTCCCGCTTACCAACAGGCGAGGATCTTCCATAATTTCAAGGTCTCCCAGTACATCTTTTAAGGTCCCCGGACCTACTTTGGCTGCTCACCCGGCAGCTTTGGCACATTGAGTTAAACGAATTTCTGCCATGTTTCTACGCCCCCTTGATTAGTTTTGCAAAAAGACCCGGTAAGCTTTAGTAGCCATGTAGATGTCGGCTTTGCTGGCAATTTCAAAGGGAGAATGTATGCTCAAAAGAGCAGGTCCACAATCCAGCACATCCATGCCTGTCTTGGCCAGAAACTGGGCGATTGTGCCCCCTCCTCCTTGATCTACTTTACCTAATTCGCCTGTCTGCCAAATGATTCCTTTATCTTGAAACAACTTTCGAACACTAAAAACTGTTTCCCCGTGGGCATCACTGGTATCGTATTTGCCGCCGGAACCGCTGTATTTCATGATGACCACTCCATGACCAAGAACCGGTGCGTTAAACTTGTCCAGCACATTGGGCCAACTGGGATCCATAGCGGCTAAAGTATCCGCCGAAAGGGCTGTGGTCCGGTCGAAAATCCGGTAAACCTCCTCCAGTGTAGTCTCTCCCGCCAAGGCTCCCAAACGAGCCACGGCATATTCCAGGAAACGGGATTGAGCGCCGGTATTCCCGGTACTGCCGATTTCCTCTTTATCTACGAAAAAGGCCAAGGCGGTATGAACAGGTTTTTCAACCTCCATGATAGCTTCAAAAGCAGTAAAAGCACAGGCCCGGTCATCCTGGCCATAACCTCCGATGAGGCTTTCATCGAAGCCTACATCCCTGGCCGGTCCTGCCGGCACCAGCTCCACTTCTGCACTGACCAGGTCTTCCTCTACCAAGCCGTATTTTTCATACAGGTGGTTTAATACCGCCAGTTTCACTTTCTCCTGCACTTCTTCATCAGGATACGGGATACTTCCCGCCAGTATGTTCAAGTCTTCTCCTTTGATTCCCTCTTTCATGGTTTTTTCCATCTGCTCTCTAGCCAAATGGGGAAGTAAGTCGGTAACTGTAAAGACCGGCTCTTCCTCTCTCTCCCCGATAACCAGGTTGAGGGCCGTTCCGTCCGCTTTCAGCACCACCCCATGGAGAGCCAAGGGAATGGCAGGCCACTGGTATTTCTTGATGCCCCCGTAATAATGGGTTTTTAACAGGGCCAACCCGTCGCTTTCATAAAGGGGATGAGGTTTTAAATCCAACCTGGGTGCGTCTAAATGAGACCCTACCAGACGAAGTCCTTCTCCTAAAGGCCGCTGTCCTGCTACTCCCAGGAGGAGTACCTTTTGGCGATGGGCTACGTAAAACTTTTGTCCAGGTCTCAGCTTTTTGATGGTATCCAAATCCTGAAAACCAGCTGCCTGGGCCCGGGAAAGCATGAAAGCAACGGCTTCCCTTTCCGTTTTGACCTGGGACAGGTAGTCCCTGTATTTTTCCCCTAAGGCAAAGACTGCTTTGGTTTCCTCCGGGGACAATTTTTCCCAGACATTTTGCTTTTTATAGCGAAGCTTTTGTTCCAGTGCTTGTCCTTTAGATAATTGCTTCGTCAATTAAATTCCTCCTTACGCTTTAAACATCTAAGTTGCTTAGCGTAAGGCAATAATGATTTGCGGAGCGGGCGTTGTGCCCACAGCCGTCGGCAGCTTGCTGCCGGTAACGGCGTAGGGGCTTCGCCGTAGCGAAGCAAACATTATTGCCTGAAGCTTAATTAGTGCCATGCGCTTATAAATACGGAATTGATGCTTGCGAAGGCTATAATGTTTTGCGATAGCGGGCGTTGGGCCACAGCCGCCGACAGCTTGCTGCCGCTAGCGGCGTAGGCACTCCGCCGTAGCGTAGCAAACATTATAGCCTGAAGCAATATAATTTGTGTCAGTTTCAGTTATAGTTTAGCATTACCTGAAAACGACAATCAAATTACTACCGGCTGATAATTGCCCCCAATAATAGCCCGTAGGCTTCCAAACACCGGGGATAAAAATAAGAACCTTTAACTACTTCGGCTAACGAACCGGGCTCTCCTCCGGCGGGAGCCAAAATCAAGGGAGCAGTAAGGCCAATCACCAGGATGATAGCCACCAGCATCAAACTCAAGCCAAGGGCCATTCCCAGCAGCCGGTTGACAGTACCGATCACCGTTCCGGCCAGGGTATGATTCACCAATGAGATTAACAGCCTAATCAGCAGCCCTCCCAACAGCAACAACACTAAAAAAGACAAACCTTGCAGCAATAAAAGGGCTGTCTGGTTAGCCAGTTCCTGGATAATAGCCGTTAAAGAAGCAGAACCGCCGGCCATCAATTCCGGCGCCCGCTCCATCACTTTAAATTTTAACAGAGGAGGAAGCCCCATAGTATCCAATACCTCGGGAAGCTTTTGAGCAGTCACCCGTCCCATATCCGTTTCCGACAAAGCTTTAGCCGGAGTAAAAAAATTAATCAGTTTAGCAGTCAGCCACCGGGTAACGCCCAGGTTAGGTCCTGCCCATAAGGCCAAGGGCTTGGCAAAATACAGGGCAAACAAAAGGGATAGTATTTTCCCTGCCAATCCGCCAATCAAAGAGATGATGCCCCGGGAATACCCTACCTTCAAAGCTACCAGGAAAGCAATAATAATTAGTAGATCTAAATAATTCATGAGTCTGCTCCTGTTTCCTTTTTATGTTATTTTCTCCGTTCCTGTCAAAATACCTGCTATTAACACTTAAAGTATTGAATAATAGACAAGAAAAGGGCGGCAATACCGCCGGCCATTAAAGGACCTACCGGCACTCCCCCGAAAAAGATGATTCCCACCATGGAACCGACTACCAAACCGACCATCAGAGAAGGATCCAACTGCAGCAAGTCCAATCCCTTGCCGTTCATATGGGTTGCCAATGTACCGCTGACAATGGCGATAATTCCTGACAGGCTGATCACAGACCGCACGATCTCTTTGGAGGATACCTTCCCATTGGCAAAGGGTACTAACACGGACAGCATTAAAAAGAGCAGTCCCAACTCCAGACCCCTTCTTTCCAAAAGGGGCAGGTAATGATCCAGCCTGGCGAATTTTACCACCAATAGGATACCGGCAGCCATGGCTACCACATTGGATCGTCCAAACATCCCTAACAACAAAATACCCAACAAAATGGCATTTGACGCCACAAACCTCTCCCTTTCCGGACAGCTGTCTTTGACTGCGACCATGTCCTGTTGAAAATATATGCAATCACCAAGGCATTTAGGCTATAATGATTGCGACCCTACGGCTGAGCAACCTGCTTGTTGACAAACTACATAATCCCAATCGGTGTTAATCGTGGGCTTCAGAGGAGCCCGGTTTGGGGATGAGCTCAGTTGCCTTCGGATGCCTCCGAAATCGCACCCTGCAGGTGCTCATGCCGTCGGCATTAGTCCTCAGGCTCCTTCGCTCTTTTGATTTTGGCTCCAATTCAGCCCTATGATTAACACCGATTAGCCTTTTGGGACGGTCTGATTGCTCCGCAATCAATTATAGCCTTTTTGCCTGACGCTGCTTAAGTAAATAGCCGGTTTGGTGTAATTAGCCAGTTTAATTCAATAATTTGGGGGGCAATCTAAGAGCACAGGAAACGCCCCGGGTTATCTGGCCAACGTTTCCTTTCAGATAGAGACCGCCTCTGATTTTGGGGCGGTTTCTACTTTATCCTCTTGACATATTAATTAGGTACGTCTAACATTTAAAGAAAATACCTGTACGGGGTATGAGGGGACGATATTTATATGGCAGAAAAAGTAACTTATAAAGTATTGGGCATGACCTGAGCTGCTTGTGCTGCTCGGGTCGAGCAGGGACTTAATAAACTACCCGGTGTCTTGGAGGCCAATGTGAATTTGGCCATGGAAAAGGCGGTCATCAGCTACGATCCTAATCAAATCAAGGCCGCGGACATTCCTCAAGCCATTGAAAACTTAGGGTATGAGGCATTGCTGGAGAAACGGGAATTAAAAATCAAGGGAATGACCTGTGCTGCCTGCTCCGCCCGGGTGGAACGAAAGCTGAAGGCTACCCCCGGCATTATCGATGCGGTGGTAAACCTGGCCACGGAAAAAGCCTCGGTAACCTACAACCCCGAAGAGCTATCCGGCCCGGATCTGATCCGGCTAATCAATGAGGCCGGGTATGAAGGAGAAGAAATCGCGGACATAGGAGCGGCCCGGGAGGAAGAAGAAAAAGAAAAGACCCACCTGCGACAGCGGAATCTGTTCCTCTTTTGCGGTTTGTTTTCACTACCCCTTTTGCTGGGAATGTTTTTTGAACTTCTATCCCTGACTTGGAGTCACTTCTTTATGAATCCCTATCTGCAATTTGTCTTGGCTACTCCGGTCCAAGTGGTTGGGGGATGGCAGTTTTATC
>JAAYOX010000112.1 GCA_012520135.1 Clostridia bacterium | reverse complement strand
CCCGTGCTCAGAGGTATTTTCCCTGTGCTTCGGGGTGGTGAGGTAGAACTTCCTATTGAAATTACCGTGGAACACCTTAAACCAGGTAGCAGTCAGTTGCAAATCTACTGTCTAATTTTTGACAGCATTTCCCAGGCTGCTATTCCTGAAGTTGAAAAGATTATTATGCGCTTGAATGAGTTTATCACTCTGGGAAACTTTGGCATCTATTATCGCAGCCGGCAAATATTTTTTAATCATGCCTATACTATAGAAACCGATGTCAATGCGGAAGGTGTGCTAAAAAATGTTGGGGTGACGCTGGATATCATTGCGGAAACCATTGATAATGCCTATGACCTGCTGCAAAAGGCGGTTAACATGGAAATCACCTGTGCCGAGGCGGTTGAGAGAAACCTTGTTCTTGTCCAATAGGAGAGAGGGGGAACTATGTAATGCCTGCTAATGCAATGGAGGAATTAAAAGATCTAGATAAGGAACTTGAGAATGCTGATGTGCAGAGCGGGAATACCACATCAGATCATCAAGAGCAAAGTTCCGATGAAGATGCACCTGCCCCAGTGCAGGAAGGTAAAGTAAATGATAATGACGCGTCGGAACTGTTAGAGGATCCCCAAGCTGATGCTTCCTCTGATAAGGGTTTAGTGGCAACTCGCCAAGAGGAACTATTGGCTCAGGCTAACAAACCCTTTGAAAAACCTCCATTAGAATTACCGATACGGGAAGGTGTTGTGGAGGATACTAAGCAGCAGCTTAAGGCTGAATCCAACAAGCCATTTGAAAAACCACCGGTTAAAATACCAGTCAGAAAAGGTCAGGTGCCAGATACTATTGAATTTTTCGAGAACCTGGCTGCGGGCAACAAGCGATCAGCCAAGTCATCTAAACAGGCATCTGGGACTGGGCAGAGCGAGCTGGCATCTCGTCGAGAAGCCTATTTAGCCGCGGCCAACAAACCTTTTGAGAAACCCCAGACTCCGGCTCCTGGACGGAGTGAACTGGCAGCCCGTCGAGAAGCCTATTTAGCAGCGGCCAACAAACCTTTTGAGAAGCCCGAGCTTCAATTAGATATACCGAAGGGTATAGTAGAAGCTAGGAAAAGAGAGTTATTTTCTAATACCGCCACAACTGACGAGCCATTGCCGCCAACACCGGCCCAATCAGATACCGGCAGACCTAGCAAGCAGTTACCGCCCATACCAACCAAGTCAGATACCGGCAGACCTGGCAAGCCATTGCCGCCAATACCGGCCCAGTCGGATGCCGGCAGACCTAGCAAGCCGTTACAGCCCATACCAACCAAGTCAGATACCGGCAGACCTAGCAAACCATTGCCGCCAACACCGGCCCAGTCGGATACTGGCAGACGCAGTAAACCGCTGCCGCCAATACCGGCCAAATCTGATACTGGTGAACCAGGTAAACCGCTGCCTCCTACACCTGATAAGCCAACATCAAGTGAATCAGAGCAGCAATCTGATTCCTATGCCATGCTGAAAAAGGATCCAAACACCCTTTCTGAAGCGGAAAAGCAGGAGAGAGCCAGACTCTTGCAACAAAAATATGTTGAAGACTGGAAAAAGAAAAAAGAAAAAGAAGAGGAAGAGCTTTCCAAGGGTGACAAGAAAGACACTGACAATGAAGAGGCTAAGGAAGCAACTGGTAAACCAGCTGGTACTTCTGAATCAGCCGCTTCTGAGTCACCTGCCTCTGAATCATCGAAATCATCATGGAAGGACAAGCTCAAATGGGGGAAGGACAAGCTATTGTCGGGCTTGGATACTTTAATGGAAAAAGGCGGCCCCAAGGTTGAGGAATTTGTTGACACCAAAAAGAAGGAAGGAACAGAACAAGCACTCAATACTGCCAATCTCGCTGAAGGTGGTTGGGGTATGTTTTCCAACACCTATTCATTGTTCAAAGCTCACCGGAAACATAAACAAAAACGTAAGCAGGGGGACTCTATTGGTGCCGGACTTGAGCGCTTTAATATGTTCAGTAATCTTTTTGGAGCGACTTCCGGAGGTACGACAACAGCCCGTGGCGTAACTGGCTTTATGGGTGGTAATGAGAAGGTTTCCCGTTGGCTGGATGCGGCTACCGGTATTGCTGATTTAGGAAAAAATGCCACTGATATGTTCAGAGGAATGTACCAGAGCAGGGCCTACGCAAATCTGGCTAACCGCAAAGAGACCGAATCCAGTAAGGCCAAGATGGCCCACGACTATATGAAATCGAGAGAAACCTACAAGCAGATGAAAGACGCCTACAATAAAAATGAAGAGGGGGCACGCTCTAAAGAAAAGCGCATGGAGATGCTGAAGGAGAAACGTGCCTATCAGCGATCCAAGGACTTTATAGAGGCTATGGAAGCCGCACAGGAAACCGCCCGGAACAAGTCCAAGGCCGGTAAATGGGACACTGCTTCCGGGGCTCTCAAATCCTTCGGCGCAGCCTTTGGTTTGGCTGATACCCTGGCAGGTGAAAAGTTGAAAAACAGCGGTACTTTAGGAAAAGTTGCAAGTTTTGGAATTAGTGCGCTAGGGAAACTAATGAATTTCGGTGCCCAAAAAGTGGAGAAAATGGCTGAGGGAAAAACTAAAGAAGCCCAGAAACAATCCAACGCCGCCAGAGGTAAAAAGAATCTGGATGAAAAGGTAGCCTCTTTTTTGAAAAAGCCCGAACCCCAGGCTGATCACGTTACTGAGGAAGAGGCAAGATTTATAATGGCTCAACGCCTGGGAGTAGAAGATCCTAACAATCATGAAGCCATCTATAAAAAGTTGGCGGAACGGCGGGCCGAGCGAATTTTGAAAAAGGAAGAAGGTTATGAAGATGTGTTGGCAGCCATGGGTCTAAATGCCAATGCAGACAAAGCTTCGATTCTTGAAGCATTAGGTGTTTCCGGGGATTGATTTCACCATAATCAATCCGTTTGTTAACCAGCCCAGGGGTATACTGATTCCAAAATAAGAAGGGATAATATGCGAAGTATTGAACTGATGCCTCTTCAAGACTTAGAAACAGCATCAGAGAAAATGCTGTTACGTGAGGAACTGCTAGATAAAATAGAAAACATATCAGCGGGCTCAGTGCTAGCCTGTTCCATAGCCGGATACGGTAAAACCACCCTGTTAAGTCAGCTGGCATTAAGAACTGAGAGGGCAGCAGTGTGCATATTAAGTGACAGCGATAATGACTGGAACTTCTTTTTAAGTCACCTTTTCGAAGCAGTACGTGAGTCTGGGCCCTATTTGGAAATGGGTGAGCCGGAAAATGAATCCCGGGTATTGCTGCATATTTGTCAGGCGGCATTGGAAAACCGGCTGACCTTGATTTTTGACAACTGCCAGCTAATTAATGATGGAAGAGTTTGTCAAGCTTTGCAGTACATTATGTCAGTGGCGGAAAATGGTTTCAGGGTGGTTATGGGTTCCCGGGAGATCCCTGGTTTTGCAGCCAGGTTTATTCTGGAAGAGCGCTGTAAACTGCTGCGCCGTGATGATCTCGCCCTATCAGCCAGCGAAGTGGGCGAGATAGTGAAAATGTATTTCAACGAGGATAAGCCTGATGTAGCTGATTATTTATATAATCTCACCGGGGGCTGGGCAGCCGGTGTAATGTTTTGTCTTCGCAGCGGTATTTCATTATTAGAAGAGTCAGTTAACGGAAAAGAACTGATTGACCTGGGGCTGATTAAGAAGTACATAACCTATGAAATATTATCCGACCTTCCTCCTAGTGTGGTCGAGTTTGTAAAACGTGCCTCAATACTGGACTGTCTAAGTGCTGATAGTTGTGACACCGTACTGGAGACCAATAACTCAAGGGAATGTCTTAACTTATTAATAGAAAACGAAATCTTTTTACATAAGGATCCTGAAGAGCCAACAACCTATATGTGGATAAGTATTTT
>JAAYOX010000111.1 GCA_012520135.1 Clostridia bacterium | reverse complement strand
TGGTTTCCGGCTGTGACTCCGGCAGGTCTTTCACCGGGGCCGCCTCAGGAGCTACCTGCTCCGGCTCCTGGCCAAAACTAATGGAGATACCCATTTCATTAGCAGCATCCCTGGCCGCCGGAGTAATAATGGTTCCCGGCTCCACATAGAGAGCCTTTTTACCGGTACCTGCCAAATCCTTAATGTCGCTTACTGCTACCAGCCTTTTCACCTTTTCACCTCCCTTTGAGCTAAGAGTTCCTATCCTAAATAATACTGGGTATTAAACTCTCATGAGGCGAAGGAATAACTACCTGCTGGACTAAAAGACCTTTAGCCGCGGCCGTAGCGGCACCTGCTTCCACGGCACTTTTGACAGCTGCGACATCTCCGGTCAATGTGGTAAAACTTTTACCACCGAGACCCATGCCCAGACGGATTTCAATCAACTCCACTTCACCGGCTTTTACCGCTGCATCGGCAGCTACAATCATGGCCGCTACTGAAAGAGTCTCAATGATGCCCAATGACTGCATCTCGCTTACCGTTGTGCCGCCTGCACAAGCAGGAATTACCGCCGGGTGGACATTAGCAAGAATAAAATGGTCTACCACATAACTTTCCCCTTTGGCAATGCCTGCCTGGACGGCACTTTCCACTGCGGCCACATCTCCCCAGACAAGGGTGATATATTTACCGGGACAAATGGGACGGCTCATAATGACTTCCACCTGACCGGTTTTCAGCATGGCGTCGGCACCTTCAATTCCCTTGGCAATACTGTTAAACTCCACTAAACCAATCGCTCGTATCACTTAGCAACACCTCCGACACCGTCTCCCTCAATTACAATATGGTTGGAGATTTCCCGCACCACCCCGTCGATACTGGCGTGAACCATGGCCCCCATGGATCCTGCCGGGATCTCCCCGATCATTTGGCCTCTTTCCACTCTTTCACCTACTGCCACCACCGGCCGGGCGGGAGCACCAATATGCTGTTTCATGGGTATGGTCACTTTTCCCGGCCGGTAATCAATCTCTTCCAAAGGAGCCGGCACATTATAAGGAACCAAACCTAGGTTGCTAACTAATCGTTGGGAGGGAATTTTCATAAACTCCCTGCCGGGTGTAACGGCCTCCCGTCCATCAGAAGGAGTAAGCTTAATGCCATTTTTACCTAACTCCTGCTTCAACATGGCATTAACTCGACGGGGGGACAACATCATGACCTCGCAGGCATATTCACAGGCGCCGCATTCGGTACAACTTAAAGCCATATTTAACACTTCCTCGCCGGTTTGGAGATATTTAATTCCCCGCATCACCTTATGAGGGCTTAAGCGATGTCCCAGCATATGGCGGGGACATAAATCGGTACAGCGGACACATTGAATACAGGCAACCTGAGCTTGTTTCAAAATATGCGCCAGACTCATATTTCTTTTTCTGATCAGCGGGTGGTCTTCCGGGAGAACAATTAAGGCTTTGGTAGTCTTGGTAACCGGTAGTTCCGGATCCCGGACCACATTTCCCATCATGGGGCCTCCCTCGATTATCACCAGACCCTCCAGGTTGTCTTGACCCGCCAGGGCCAGAGCTTCCTGCATGGCAGTCCCCACCGGGACCTTGAAAGTCATGGGCTTGGGCACTTCCCCCGTTACAGTCAAGTAAGTATCTGTAACCGGTTGTCCTTCCAGGGCGCAGGCTACGTTAACCAATGTTTCCACATTGTTGACCACACAGCCCACCTTCAGAGGGATCTCCCCTTCCGGGATGATTTTTCCCGTTACCTCATACACGGTCACATGCTCATCCCCGGCAGGATAAAAATCACCCAGGATAAACAAATCAATAGGCTTCCCGGCCACTGCCCTGGTCAAGTTCTTTATGGCATCATGGTATTTGCCTTTTAAAGCCACCGTCCCCCGGGAAGCACCGGTAGCTTCCATGACTACTTCCAGTCCTTTCACTACCAAATCGGCCTTTTGACTCATCAATTGCTGGTCAACTCTGAGCAGAGGTTCACATTCCGCCCCATTCACAATCACATGACCGGCGTTGGCATTTACTTTAACATGGGTGGGAAAGCCGGCACCTCCGGCACCAACCACTCCCGCTGCTTTGATTAATTGAACAATTTTCTCCTCCATATAGACACCTCAATCAAACTTCCGGCTGGTTTTCATCAATGATGCCAACAATAACAGCGTCAACAGGGGCATTTTGG
>JAAYOX010000110.1 GCA_012520135.1 Clostridia bacterium | reverse complement strand
GAATTAGAGGCAATTTTCAAGCTGATTGAGGAAGTAAAGATCCCTAGGGTTTGCTTTTATCACCTGGTCTACTCCGGCCGGGGAAGCAGTATGATGGAAGAAGATATCAGTCATGAGGAATCCAGAGCGGCCTTGGATTTGATTATGGAAAAAACCTTGGATTTCCATCAAAGAGGACTGGATAAAGAAATCCTGACGGTAGACAATCATGCTGACGGCGTGTATATCTATCAAAAGATGCTGAAAACTGATCCCGAAAGGGCCGAGGAGATCATGAAGCTCCTGAAGCGTAACGGAGGCAACCGGACCGGTATCGCCATTGGCGCTGTCGATTGGCATGGAAATGTTCATCCGGACCAGTTCACTCAAAACCATACCTTTGGCAATGTGCGGGAACGCCCCTTTGGAGAGATTTGGTCTGATGTTTCTCACCCGATTTTAGGAGGATTAAAAAACAGAAAGCCACTCCTGAAGGGACGCTGTGCTGCCTGCAAATGGCTGGATGTTTGCAACGGTAATTTCCGTGCCCGGGCAGAAGCAGTAACCGGGGATTTCTGGGAATCAGACCCCGCCTGTTATCTTACCGATGCAGAAATAGGACTGGCTTAAAGCCCGTTGGCAAGGGAGGTTTAACATTTGATTATCTCATGGAATTCTACCAACCAATGCAATATGTTTTGTGATCATTGCTATCGTGACGCCGGGGCTAAGGCAGCAGATGAGCTGTCCACCCAGGAAGCAAAAGCAATGTTGGATGAGATCGCCAAAGCCGGTTTCAAAATTATGATTTTTAGCGGCGGAGAACCGTTGATGAGACCGGATTTATATGAGCTGGTGGCTTATGCCAAAAGCCTGGGGCTTCGTCCTGTGTTAGGTACCAACGGTACTTTGATCACCTTGGAAGCAGCCAAAAAGTTAAAAGAAGCCGGTGTCATGGGCGCGGGAATCAGCCTGGACAGCTTGGATGAACAAAAACATGATGAACTGCGCCGTTATCAAGGTGCCTACCGGGAGGCTATCCAGGGCATGAAAAATTGCCGGGAAGCAGGATTGCCCTTTCAGGTTCATACTACGGTGTTTGATTGGAACCAGGAGGAGTTGGAAGCCATTACCGATTTCGCCGTGGAAATCGGGGCGGTAGCCCATCACTTTTTCTTCCTCGTTCCCACCGGGCGGGCCGTCAACATTGAGGAAGAATCCCTCAGGGCTGAGGCCTATGAAAATGTGCTCACCCGGATTATGAATAAACAGAAAGAAGTCGGTATCGAGTTAAAACCGACTTGCGCCCCGCAGTTTATGCGGATCGCCAAGGAAATGGGTATGGATTTACGGTTCCAAAGAGGTTGTTTGGCAGGGACCAGTTATTGTATAATCAGCCCTAAAGGTGATGTGCAGCCCTGTGCTTATCTCAATATACCTTTAGGGAATGTAAGGGATATTCCTTTCAGTGAACTTTGGCAAACACATCCTGTGTTTCAGGAGTTACGCACCCTGAATTATAAGGGTGGTTGTGGTGTCTGCAAATATAAGAAAGCATGTGGCGGCTGCCGTGCCAGGGCCTATTTTTACCATGATCATGATTACATGGCGGAAGAACCTTGGTGTCTTTATCACGGTAGACGGGGGGTATAAGATTGGAGAAAAGTCCAAACTTGACGGATTTAGAAAGAGCACTGTTAAATGAAGTTCAAACAGGTTTGCCGGTAGACCCGGAGCCTTTTAAGGTGTT
>JAAYOX010000109.1 GCA_012520135.1 Clostridia bacterium | reverse complement strand
TGCGGAGCGGGCGTTGGGCCACAGCCGTCGGCAGCTTGCTGCCGGTAACGGCGTAGGCACTCCGCCGTAGCGAAGCAAACATTACAGCCGAAAGCGATCTACCTAAAATTATATTTTGTCAACAGTCCGAGCACTCGCAGGGTGCGATTTCGGAGGCATCTGAGGCGACTGAGCTCATCCCCGAACCGGGCTTCTCTGAAGTCCGCGATTAACACCGGTTAGGATGATGTAGTTGGCCAATAAGCAGCACCGCCCTTTTTAAGAGCGGTGCCGGTGTTGGTGTGGCAAGTTATCTAGATTATGCCTTGGAGGAACAAAGGTATAAAGGTGTAGAGCAGGTAAACAAACAGTCCTAGGAAAACAACCAATTCCGCATAGATGAGGGGTTTAGACCTGTACCAACGGCTCTCATATTCCTCAATTTTTCGCAATTCAGGATTGGAGGCAATTAGCTGCTGGTACTCCATAGGGTGTTCTTCTTTTAAATGAGCTGCCGATATTTTACCGTTCCACCAGACCATACTGCTGGGAAATACCTTGGGGTTAAAATGCACGTGGAAGAAGTGGCCTACAAATACCGCTAACATACATACAAATGCTTCGTTACTGTGGATTACTCGTGTTACACCGAAAGCCCAGCGAGGAAGCCAGTAGAACATTCCGGGGAACCATAGCAGCAATCCGGAAAAACCCATTACAATTACACCCCAGATAACCGCGAAATATTCGAATTTTTCCAGGTAAGAATAGCGTCCATATTGGGGTGGGTTCTTGTTGATACCCAGAAGGTATTTTCCATGGTCAATGGCATCTTTGAAGTCCTGAAAAGTAGGGATCATCTCCCATGAAGGACCTCTCTTGATGAAAGTCCAGATTAGCCAAACAATATGATACGCTGCGGAAACAATCATTAATACCGCAAAGATCTTGTGGAAAAGGAACAAGTTTGCGAAACCGCCGAACAGCTTAATCACATAGGCGGCCCATGCTTCGGTACTATACTTGATGGGAAAGCCGGTTAAAATGAGCATCAATACGCTGAGAGCCAGTAAACCATGTTGCAACCGCTGTTGCAGGCTAAAACGTATTATACTAGCGCCGATTTTAGACATTAATCATCCCTCCTATCCTTTAAAGGCTTTTGTTTAAATCATGAGGAGTATCTTTGCGCTTGCTCTTCAGGTTTCTTAGGTGGCGAAATAGTTCAAAAGTTGGTATGGTGCCGTTCATTACCACATCGAACAGGATTAGCCCCAAAAAGATTTTCCAGGTAATCCAAAGTGGAAACCCATTCTCCTTATCTTCAGGTACAGTGTGCTGCTTGCCGTTTAGTAGGTTTGCTCCCGCGTTAATCATACCTGTATGGCAAGGTTCACAAGTACTGCCGATATTGGCGGCTGAAATAGTGGAACTGGGATTTTCAGGGGGCAATATATTATGTGAACTGTGGCAGTCGATACAAGAAGGAGCTTTATCATATTCGTAGGCTAAAGCAATACCATGAAAGCTTCGTTCATAACTTTCGATGACCATGCCCCGATGGCAAGTTCCACATGTTTCTGTAATGTTAAAACGGTAATGATTGGCTTTCGGGTTGTCACCCTTTAGAATTTCATGAGCCGAACCGTGACAACTGGTGCAGGAAACAAATCCTCCCATTTGCCCGTGAATACTGTTCTCAAACTCTGATGTTACACCCTGGTGGCATTTGCTACAACTGTCAGCCATTTGTTCCTTGAACTCCGGGCCGTATTGGACCTTGTGGGGAAAGCTGTCGGTGCCTGTGTGACACATGGTGCAATTCAGTTTGCCGTGAACCGAATTTTCAAATGATTCCCGGTCTACCGCCAGAGAAATCTCTTTATCCTGATACTTGATACTCATTCCCTCTTGGCCGTGGCAGTTAAAACAATAGTCGTTGCCTTGGGGGACATCCGCTGCCCAGGCAGCCTGTGTAAATAGGAACAATCCCAAAAATACGGTGGAAACAACCATGGTTAAGCCTAACCCAACAAACAGGGCAGTAACGGAGGCTGCTATTGCATCACCGATTTTTTGTTTCCACATTCCCTTCACTCCTCTCTTCATCAAAAAGACATTATATTGCAAAACCGAAATTGTCTATAACGGAGTTACAAACAATTAAGCAATCAAATTGCAACATTTTGCTCAAAAAAAATTTGGAAAGAGAGCCTCTAGGCTTTAAGCCTTGGAGCTTAAAAGTAAGTGATTGCGCTCATTTAAACAACTCCTGGTAGAAAATGTGATACAGTACCTAGAAGAAAATGTGATACAGTAAAGTTCCCAGAAAAGCTACCCCGGAAAAAGTAATCAGAGCAAAGGAGACAACAAACCAGGCAGTGAGCAGATACGACAGGGAATTTCCTAAGGCTAATTTAAACATTGGCCCACCCTCTTTCCTTTAATTAATTAGGTCAATGACCTATAATTTAACTACAGTAAGACCAGTCTCGTCACCGTCCGAAGTCAATTTGTATTCGATGTCGATAATGCCTTTTGTATTGATATGAATATACCGTTTGCAGTGCCGGCATTTAATGATGATGGTGTCTTTTTCGATTTGGCAGACGATTTTTTTACACTGACAACGAAAGTTCTCCATTGCCCTCCCCTCCTTTATATTTTTGTAAAAATAAAGAGGCTAGACAAACCCTATTAAAGGGTTGCTAGCCTCTAGAGCTTGTAGCTTCTAGGCTTTGATTACCCATATTAGCACAAAAGACCAGTATACTACTAATGTAGTGTACTAGTCTCTTGACTTAAAGTCTAACGACTTAGTTATTAATTATTTAAGATTAATTTTTGTTGTCTCAGGGTCAACTTTGAATTGTACATCTATCAGGCCTTTGGTACGAATGTGAATATAACGTTTGCAATGGCGACATTTGACGATAACAGTATCTCCCTCAATCTGGAATACAATCTTTTTACACTGGCAGCGGAAATCCTTCACATCCTACCCCTCCTCTTCCTGTTTTGGATAAGCATATAAAATTTTTATTCTATGTCTCATTGGCTTCAATGACTTTAGGAGAAGTAAGGCGAGGCTTTCACCCATCATTTCCCCCAAGGTAATACAAGAAGCCGGCTACAAAAGGCCGGCTCTAGAAGTCTGTGTTAGCGGATGACTCAGCCTTTTGACTTGGTCTGGACGCTGTATATGGTTCTTCTATAGTGTTAGTTATCCAATGAATGTTCTGCTTTTCACTTTATCGCTACCAACTACCTTTCTTTGCTATATAGTATTCTATGTTTATCCAAAATTTCCTGCTAAAATTAAAAAAATATTTAAAAAAAATTTCTAAATAATAGCGACAAAAATCTGGCTGTTTTAATAATGTAATATAGATGCAATATTTATTATCAAAGCATAAAGGGGCGCATTAAGACAGATGCTGTTCCGCGCCCCTTTTCCTATCCTCCTACTGCAAACCTATCGGTAGAAATGCTGACAAGAACCAAACCAGCATGGCTGCATACACAATCATTTCAAAAACCATCAAGCCCTTGCTTTTTTCAAATTTATCACTCATGGTATCCCTCCTAGACATTTATGCTCTTATTAGACGAGGTGTCATCAGTGGATACTTCTTTTTCCAGGCGCTCTAATTCCAAGGGATGCTCATGTTCCATCAGCTTGCGATTAAGCTTCCCGTTAAACCAGACCAGGCTGCCGGGAAAGAAAGTCGGGCTAAAGTGAACATTGTAAAAATGCCAAATGAAGATAGCTAGAATAGCCAACATGGCCTCATCACTATGGGCATAACGAGCGCAATCAATAATCCAACGGGGTAAGAACTGAGTGGTTATCTGGGGGAACCACATCATTAAACCGGAACCGCCCATAATCACCATACCCCAGAAAACAGCCCAGTAATCAAACTTTTCTTTGTAGGAATACCGATCGAACTTTGGCGGTGTATTGGTAAGACCTAAAAAGTACCGTATATTCTGAAATACGTCCTTTACATCTTTGGGACTGGGTAAAGCTGCCCAAGAAACTTTTTTAGTGACAATCGGGTATACAATCAGATACAGTAAATGATAAACGGAACTGGCCAGCATTAAGATAGCGGCTCCCAAATGGACCGTAAACATATTATCAAATCCGCCAAACATGGCCGTAACAGTTTTAGCCCAACCGGAAGCATAATACTTAATGGGTAAGCCGGTTCCGGCTAACACAATAAAACTGGTGAACATCATAATATGCTGAATCCTTTGATGAATGTTAAACCGTTGAAAAGCTTTTTGATTCTTTTTCGCCACTGTACTCACCTCCGTATTTACTTAGCATCCCTGAAACGTCTGAACAGTTCAAGTTCTATGTGGATAATCAGCAATGTAATAGTAATAATGGTTAACCAGGTAAAGAATTTGTAAGTGTAAAACATGGGTTTACCGGGACCTTCTCGCTCCAAAAGGAAATGCTCGGTACCGGCAGCCATATTGGCCGGAGAGTCTTCGTGGCATGCAGAACAAGTTTGGGGAATATTTGCTACTGCTACCGGTGAAGCAGGATCATCGGGTCCTAAGGCAGCATGGGCACCATGGCAGGATACGCAAGATGGTACCTGTGTACCTCCTAAATAGACCCCTATCCCATGAAAGCTCTCCTGATAACTTTGAAGTACACGTCCCTGGTGACATTGGCCGCAGGTTTCCACATGATTTTGTAACTGCTGACTAATGGGCAATTGGCTTTCCTTTTGGATCGTGTGAGCACCGCCGTGACAATCTGTACAAGTAGCAATACCTTTAGAATGTAAACTCATCTTATACTCTTCGGTCTGAGCCGGATGGCAGGTGATACAACTATCAGCAACTTTACTCCTGTCCATTCTTACTGTTTCCCCATGGGGGAAAGTATCGGAACCCGGGTGACAGGAAACACAGCTACTGAAACTGTGTACGGAGTGTTCAAATGCTTCGAGATCAACAAATAAGGATTTGGTTTTTCCATCTCGCTCAATGCTGAGTTCCGGGTTCCCGTGACATTGTAGACACTTGTCGTTTTGGGAGCCGGAGGCATCGGCAAGAGGAATAAAGCAAAATGCTAAAATGGCTATCATCAACACGAGTCTCCAGTTTACTCGGTTGAAACAAGCAGAATAGGACATGGTTTTACACCCCTTCAATGCCTTACTCGTTAACAATATCTGTATTTAGTAAGGCTGATTCACTTTCTGATTGGTTAATTATACCTTTGGTTCGAATCAATATTACTCGTTTGCAATGACGACACTTGATGACGATGTTGTCACCTTCAATTTGACAAATCATTCTTTCGCAGCTACAAATAAGGTCTTCCATTAATCACACCTTCCATCTCGGTTGTAGCTCCAGTTTTATCAGTGCGGCTTCAAACTGAATAGCTGACAAATATCCCCTCCCTTACGGAATAACTTTAACGGCGTTAACTTTCTTTTCCTAAAACGGTTAATAAAAAAGCCGGCCATAATACCAATGGCCAGCTATATTCCTGATCCACTGGCCTCTGGACTGAAAGTCTCTGGACTGGATGGATATACACTTTTTGGGAATACGGAAGGTAATCACCTTCACAAGATATCGCAAAAATGTAATGAATGTAATATCTGTGTAATATTTTTGTTACAATTATGTTATTCTCCATCCTTTCAAAAATTCCTTCTATTTCAAAAAAATATTACTAAATATTTTGTACTTTAGCGAAATTAAAAAGCGAAATAAAAAAACCAGAACCTTACCGGCTCTGGTTTATAAGTCTTTTTGGCAGGGGAGACAGGAATCGAACCC
>JAAYOX010000108.1 GCA_012520135.1 Clostridia bacterium | reverse complement strand
TGCGGAGCGGGCGTTGGGCCACAGCCGTCGGCAGCTTGCTGCCGGTAACGGCGTAGGCACTCCGCCGTAGCGAAGCAAACATTACAGCCGAAAGCGATCTACCTAAAATTATATTTTGTCAACAGTCTGAGCACCCGCAGGGTGCGATTTCAGAGGCATCCGAAGACGACAGAGCTCATCCCCAAACCGGGCTTCGTCTTTCGCCCACGATTAACACCGATTAAGGATAGGTACTTTATCAGCAAACAAAAAAGGTCCGGTATCTTCCGGACCTTGAAATGTTAGTTAGCTTTTTTGTTAAGGGTGATTTTATCCCCCTCTGCATCCGCCAAAATAATATCACCTTCTTGGAAACGCCCCTCCAATAATCCATCGGACAAGGGATCCTCCAGCAACCGCTGGACCGCCCGTCTTAGGGGCCGGGCTCCGTAATTCTCGTCAAACCCCTCGGCCAACAGCAATTCTTCTGCTGCGGCAGTCACTTCTACGGCCAGGTTTTGCTCCTTAAGCCGGTTATTTAACTCATCTACCATCAAAGTCACAATCTGACCAATGTGTTCGCGATTTAAAGAGTGGAAGACAATTAATTCGTCAATCCGGTTGAGGAACTCCGGACGGAAAGTCCTTCTTAATTCATTCATGACATTGTCTTTCATGCTTTCGTAATCACTACTTTCACTGGCGGCCCCAAATCCTACCCGGGCCTGTCTTTGGAGAGTTTGTGCTCCCACGTTGGAGGTCATGATAATCACGGTGTTGCGGAAATCCACAGTGCGACCCTGGCTGTCTGTCAACCGCCCGTCTTCCAACACTTGCAGCAGAATATTGAATACATCAGGATGCGCTTTTTCAATTTCATCAAGCAAGATTACCGAGTAAGGATTGCGGCGTACAGCCTCAGTCAACTGTCCTGCTTCTTCGTAACCTACATAGCCGGGAGGTGCTCCCACCAACCTGGATACAGTGTGTTTTTCCATATACTCAGACATATCCAGGCGAACCATGGCATCTTCGGAATCAAAGAGCGCTTCAGCCAAGGCTTTGCTTAACTCAGTTTTTCCTACCCCTGTCGGTCCAAGGAAGATGAAGGAACCGATGGGGCGCTTGGGATCTTTTAACCCGGCTCTTGCCCGCCGGACGGCCCTGGACACCGCCTTAACTGCCTCATCTTGACCGATGACTCTTTTATGGAGCAATTCTTCCAACTGTAAGAGACGAGTAGTTTCTGCTTCTTCCAGTCTGGCAACAGGTACCCCTGTCCAACTTGATACAATCTTGGCAATATCTTCTCCGGTAACTGTTGATTCGTTTTTGCCCCGTTCATTATCCCAGTCCTTTTTGGCCTGTTCCAATTTTTCCTTAAGCTGATGTTCCTCATCCCTTAAGCGAGCGGCGGTTTCAAACTCCTGGGCGTTGACGGCCGCTTCTTTTTCATTCTTGATTTTTTCGTACTGGGCTTCCAACTCCTTAATCTCCGGCGGTGCCGTATGCATATCCAACCGAACTCTGGAAGCAGCTTCATCAATTAAGTCGATGGCCTTATCAGGCAGGAAGCGGTCCGTAATATAGCGTTCCGACAATTTAGCTGCCGCTTCAATAGCCTCATCAGAAATCTTCACCCTATGGTGGGCTTCATAGCGGTCCCTAAGGCCTTTCAAAATGTCAATAGTTTCTTCTACTGATGGAGCACCCACTTGAATGGGCTGGAAACGTCTTTCCAGAGCAGCGTCTTTTTCGATGTGTTTCCGGTATTCGTCCAAGGTAGTAGCCCCAATCGTCTGCATTTCCCCTCTGGCTAAAGCAGGCTTAAGGATATTGGCAGCATCAATGGCCCCTTCCGCTGCACCGGCCCCGATTAAAGTGTGAAGTTCGTCGATAAACACGATCACATTACCGGCATTCCGGACTTCATCCATCACTTTGCGCAGCCGCTCCTCAAATTCCCCTCTATATTTAGAGCCTGCCACCAGGCTTGATAAATCCAAAGTTACAACCCTTTTACCGGTTAAAGTTTCCGGTACTTTTCCTGCTACAATCTGTTGGGCTAACCCTTCCGCAATCGCAGTTTTACCTACCCCCGGCTCTCCAATCAACACCGGGTTGTTCTTGGTTCGACGGCTTAGAACTTGAATGACCCTTTGTATTTCTTTCTCCCGGCCGATTACCGGATCCAATTGACCTTCTTTAGCCATTTGAGTCAGATCTCTACCGAAACTGTCTAAAGTAGGAGTATTGCTGGTAGACCTTTTCTTTTTAGCAGTTCCCTGAACTTGACCGGCCCCGGCATCAGGCATGTTCCCTCCGCCAAAGAATTGAGCCAAATTGAAAGTGTGAAAGCCCGGTTGGGGTCCTCCCCCCAATATTTCATTAACCTGGCTACGAATTTTCTCTCCGGTTATGCCTAAATTTGAAAGAACCCGGGCGGCAACCCCTTCTCCTTCCCTGATTAAACCAAGCAAGATGTGTTCCGTGCCAATATAGCCTACCCCTTGATTTCTGGCTTCTTCATAGGCTAATTCCAAAACCCGTTTAGCCCTGGGAGTTAAGACTAACTCCGTTTTTGGAGCAGCATTGCCCTGTCCGATCAGTTGCAGTACCTGCTCCTTGACTTCTTCTCCGCTGATACCAAGGTTAGCCAAAGAACGGGCAGCTACTCCTTGTCCTTCATTAATCAAGCCTAACAGCAGGTGTTCCGTCCCTACAGCAGGGTGTTTGAGTGATTGCATTTCCTGTTGAGCTAAATGAATTACTTTTTGTGCTCTTTCCGTAAATCTATCCCACATGCTTATTTACCTCCTTTGTTGAGCTAATTTTGTTCGAATAACTTTTGCCCTGGTTAGATCTCTTTCACCGGCATTCATAGTTTTGCCCTGACTTCCTTGCAACAAGCCCGGTTGAATAAATGAAATCATCTCGTTGAGTATTTGAGGATCTACGTCCTTAATCATTCCTAAATCAATACCCAACCTCAAGTCAGATAACAACTTTAGAGCCTCTTCCGAACTGATGATTCTGGCATTGGCCAGTATCCCATATGCTCTGTTTACTTTGTCGTCAATCTGGTGATAAAGTTCTTCCTTCAGCCTATTCCGGGCACTTCTTTCCTGATCAATCAACTGTTGAACAACCAGGGTAATGTTATTAATAATTTCCTCTTCAGTAAGGCCTAAAGTAATCTGGTTGGAGATTTGGTACAGATTGCCTTGGGCTTCGGAACCTTCCCCATAAAAGCCTCGTACTGCCAAGCCCAGTTGGGGCAAAGAACCCAATATCTTTTTGGCTTGTTTGGTCAATACCAAGGCCGGTAAATGGACCATTACCGAAGCTCTCAATCCTGTTCCCAAGTTGGTGGGGCAGGCTGTTAAATAACCTCTTTCTTCATGGAAAGCATAATCCACGGTTTGTTCCAATGCGTCATCCAAGATATCTGCCGCTTTCCAAGTCTCCTCCAGTTGAAAAGCAGGCATCAGCAATTGAACTCGAAGGTGGTCTTCTTCGTTCACCATAATACTGACTGTTTCATCGGCATTTAGAGCTACCCCGCCTTTCTTCTTTTCTGCAAAAGCGGGACTGATTAAATGCTTCTCCACCAGTATCTGCTTTTCCAGGGGAGATAAGTATTCTAACAATAGCATATCCATTTTCCCGAAAGTCCCGGTAACGGTTGTGGTGTTAACCGCCTGAACAACTTTATCGATTACTTCCTTCTGCCCTTCATCATTAAGGAGATGAGGGAAAGGAATACTCTTCAGATTTCTGGCAAGCCTGATCCTACTGGTCAGCACTATATCCGATTGAGGCCCTGTACCTTCCATCCACTTACTGGCCCTTTTCGCCAGTTCATGCTTTGCCATGTTCTTCCCCCCTTAACAATTTCCACGTTCCAATTCTCTAATTTGATCCCGCACTTTGGCAGCTTCCTCGAACTCTTCTTTAATTACTAATTCCTGCAGTTTTCTTTTCAAGTTCTCCAACCGTTTCTTCAGCATAATGTCCTGCCCGCTTCTTTTGGGCACTTTACCGGTATGACGTTCCCGCCCGTGAACCCTTTTGATCAAGGGGCTAAGGCCGGCTGCAAAAGTATCGAAACATTGATCACAGCCTAATTTACCGCACTGAGAAAAAATCTGCCTGGTAGTACCACATTTCGGGCATTTGGTACCCTCAGTAGAAATCCCGGGTTTTCCCGGCATCATGGTAGGTTGCTCCAGCAGTCCCGCCAAAAACTTATGAAAGGAAAAGGTGGGCTGAGCAAATCCGATTTGTTCCTGATACTCCCGGGCACAATCTTCACAAAGATTAATTGATGTCTTTTCGTGATTAACTATTTTGGTAATATGCACATTGGCTTCTTTTTGCTTACAATTATCACACAGCATTGAGTTCACCCCTCTAACATTATTGGAATTCATCCCGAAGCAGAGTTACTAATATCGCTTTCAACACATGGGCTCGCAACAAATCCCTTTGGGGAAGAGGTACCTGCAACGCTTCACGGCTGATTACCGCTTTCAGCAGGCAAGCCTCCCGCAGGGTCAAAATATTTTCCTCTAACAACCGCTCCAGCAGTCCTTCTCCTGCCTGTTGGGAGATCAGGGAGTTCTCTACTGTTGAGATTAAATCAAAAATCCATTCATTATTATTGTCCGGTTCTAATTTAATGATCCTTAAGTAACCCCCTCCCCCTCGACGGCTTTCCACTAAATATCCTTGTTCAGGGCTGAAGCGCGTGGTCAAGACATAGTTGATTTGGGAAGGCACACAAGCAAAGATCTCGGCAATTTCACTTCTTTGTAGCTCCACCATCCCTCTGCCACTAAGCTCCAACCTTTTCTTAATATACGCTTCTATCTGGTCCGCTAAGCTACGCATCGAATCACCCTTTTGACCTTCTTTTATCTTTTGACCTTGTTTGACCTTAAATCCATCATATCCCATTTTCTCCGAATTGCAAGTAAATTATTCGGTCACAATCCTTCAATATTTGAAATTTACTTCTTCTATTTAATACATACTCTCTCAAACGGCTTTTTTCACCTAATAATAAAAAAGACCCTGCTTAGTTAGCAGGGTAAAACTGTCGACAAAGGACAAGAAGAGGCAGTTTGGTTTTAACAGTGTTCGATTTGTGTTTAACGAACACTTAAAAAGCTATTTGATATATAACCCGGCAATTTCCTCTGCCTCATTAAAAGTCACCCTAAACTCCACCCGGGCTTTTTCAAAAATCCCCGCAACCCTTATCACCCGGTGAAAATCAAAATCGTGTACCTCGATATACTCTTGCTTAAGGAACTCCCCTCCTTTATCCAGCAGCGTCTTCCATGCAGCTTCCAGATCAACAGGGGACAGCTCGGTTTTCATTGTTTCGTCGAAATACCGGGCCGCCTGCACATATTCACCCTGAGACAAAAGATTGACGAAGTCTTCCGCGGCCACGGCAATACTTTCTCCTTCAGTTCGGAGGCATCCCGTCAGACTGAGCATCAGTGCCAGCACCATGATGACCAACAAAACTTTTTTCACCAAATTAAACCTCCTGGATATAAAATCATTTATTAAATTCAGTATATTCCAAATAATGTTAATGTTAACTACGGGTGTAAGCTAAAACCCTGCAGCCCTCTATGCTGCAGGGTTTTGCGGTCTTACTGGTTAGTAACGGGACGCATGGTGGGAAAAAGAATCACATCTCTAATCGATGCCTTATCGGTCAGGAGCATAATCAGGCGATCAATGCCGATGCCCAAGCCTCCGGCAGGAGGCATTCCATACTCCAACGCCCGGATAAAATCTTCGTCCATAGGATGAGCTTCTTCATCTCCCGCCTCTTTTTCCGCCAACTGAGCCAAGAAGCGTTCTCTCTGATCTAAAGGATCGTTTAATTCAGAGAAAGCATTGGCTAACTCGCGACAAGCCACAAAAGCCTCAAAACGATAAGTGAGAGCAGGATTATCTTTTTTCTTTTTAGCTAAGGGAGAAATCTCAATGGGATAATCGATGATAAAATGAGGCTGCATCAAATGTTGCTCTACATGTTCTTCGAACATTTCACTTAAGACTTTCCCCCAACCGGGAGTGCCTTCAATTTTCAATTTGTACTTTTCGGCTACCGCTAAGGCCTCTTCATCAGTCTGGATAGCTGAGAAATCTTCCCCTGTATATTGTTTAACGGCTTCGATCATCGTAAGCCTCGGCCAGGGAGGTGTAAGATCCAATGTTTCTCCCTGGTAAGGTATAACCGTGGTACCTCTAACAGCCTTGGCAGCATGGGCTACCAGGTTTTCCGTCAACACCATCATATCCTCATAATCACCATAGGCTTGATACAATTCCAACATGGTGAATTCAGGATTATGGCGGGTAGAGATACCCTCGTTGCGGAATACCCTGCCTATCTCATAAACCCTTTCCAAACCTCCTACCAACAAACGCTTCAGATGTAATTCCAAAGCGATCCTCAGATACATATCGATATCCAAGGCATTATGATGAGTAATAAAGGGCCTGGCCGCAGCTCCACCGGCTATGGTGTGAAGGGTAGGCGTTTCCACTTCTAAAAATCCCTGTTGATCCAAATATTGACGAATAGCTTTGATCGCTTTAATCCTGGCTAAAAAATCATTCCGTACGTCAGGATTAACAATTAAATCCACATAACGCTGCCGGTAGCGCAGTTCCACATCTTTAAGTCCATGCCACTTTTCCGGCAGGGGATGTAGTGATTTAGTCAAGAGCGCTAATTCTTCGGCGGAAACGGTAATCTCACCCATGCGGGTTTTAAATACCTTGCCGGTAACTCCAATAATATCTCCAATATCCAATTTACCAAATAAATCGTAAGTCTCCTGGCCAACATCATTTAAACGAACATAGATTTGAATTTGCCCGGTTAAATCCTGAACATGAGCAAAACTGGCCTTGCCATGGCCCCGCTTTGCCATTATTCTTCCTGCAATTGATACTGTTTCATTTTCAAAAGCATCAAAATCCTGCAAGATTTCCTCTGCATGATGGGTCTGATTAAATGGCCCTCCGAAGGGATCGATACCCATTTCTTTTAGTTCAG
>JAAYOX010000107.1 GCA_012520135.1 Clostridia bacterium | reverse complement strand
TTTTGGCAAAAAATACTGCCCCGGCAGTTTTGGGAGCGGATGCAAACCGTTGATGCGGAAACCATCCTCAGCCAGGAACGTATTTTTTGGTCAGGAGAAGCACTGCAGCTCATTAAAAACCGTCCCTTATTTGGCTATGGCGGGGGCGGATGGGAATCTGTCTATCGCAGTAATCAGGCTTACAATTATTCCTCTACCCAGGTCCATAACGACTGGCTCCAATTAGGAGTTGAAACAGGTGCCCTAGGCTTGCTGGCCTGGCTTGGTTTGTGGGCAGTCTGGTTGTACAGCGGTATCAAGGCATTTATAGCCTCGGAAAGCAGAAAACGCACCTTTATCTGGGCGGTCATTGCCGGTACCGCTGCCATCGGAGGGCATGCCCTGATTGACTTCGACTTGTCTTTGGGTGCAGTTAGCATCGCCCTGTGGTTTGGTTTTGGGATTATTTCCGGGTTGGTGCCGGATAAAGCAACGACCCAAGAACCGTCTCCATCCCGCCGTGCTAAAAAACGGGGCAAAGGTAGGAGCCGTACCAATTACGTACCATTAGGTATTGGGGCCTTAAGTTTACTATTCACCTTGGCCGCCGGTTCCCTGATTATGGGACATAATTATGGTAGCCAAGCGGTAGCTGCCGTGCAGCAAGGAGACGGGACAAAGGGATTAGAGTATTTCTCCAAAGCTAGTACTTATGATCCCTTTCAGGCTTCCTATAACATTGATGCAGCCCGGTTATCTTTACTGAAAGGCGATATAGAGCAGGCTGTCCAATTAGGGGAACAGGCAGCTAAAAAAGATCGTTTTAACTGGCAAATTCACCTTAATCTTGCTGAGATTTATTGGCAACAGGGTAGTATTGACAAAAGCATCGAAGCAGCAACTGAAGCTAAAAACTGTGCTCCCCTGGTGCAAAATGTGAATAATAACGTGGCCAGAGTATATGCTTTAGCCGGTATCCGTTATTTGGAGGAGAGGAATGAGGAAGCAGCCTGGGCGGTTTTCGAGGAGGTAGCGGCCATGCCTGATCAGTTCAATAATTATTTTGAACAACTGCCTGAAATGATTCAGCGGCTGTGGCCCTCATACAGTCGATTGGCGGTAGACCGGGAATTGGCTCTGAGTGTGGGCATCGCAGAGTATTTTTTGGGTAAAAGCCAGCAAGCCACAGAGCACTTGGAACTGGCGATGAATAATGAAGCTAGCCGGGCAGAGGCATTGTTGTGGTTGGCAGCGGCTAGGCAAAAGATGGGCCACACAGAAGAAGCTCAGGCATTACTGAACCAGGTGCTGGAACTTGATGAATCTGTAGCCCAAAATTACGACGCCATCGTTAACTTGCCAACGAGGGATAGGTAGTAAGGCTCCCTCCGGATTTAACCTTGACGACCACTTACAAAGGAAGGTGTTATCGGATGGAAGACGAAATTTCCCTGCGGGAATTGATAGAAATATTGCTTAAAGGCAAATGGGGTATTGTCGCCGTAACTGCAGTTGCAGTTTTAATAAGCGGCGTACTTAGCTTTTTTGTGCTGGAACCTACCTATGAAGCCAGGGCCACCATGCTGGTGGTGCAACCTAAGATGGAGGCAGCAAGCTCGGATAACGGGGCTTTGTCTCGCTATTTGCAGTCTATCTCGGAAAGTACCCAGCTGTCCTTAGATACTTACGTAAACCAGGTGAAGAATCCAGTTCTCCTGGATCGGGTTCGCAATAGGCTGGAATTGGATCCTTACGAATACACTATCCGGAAAATGGGTGATATAATTAAGGTCTCGACTCCGGAACAAACGAATTTAATTGAGATTGTCATTACCCATACGGATCCGGAACTGGCAGCGACCATGGCCAATACTTTGGCAGAGGAATTCGTGGAGTTTATTAATGAGCAAAGCAAAGAACGGGTTAATCAATCAATTGTTGTTTTAGAACAACAACTGGCTTCTGAAGAAGAAAAGATGAATGCTGCCCTGGATGCGTACACCAATTTCCTCAGCGAATCTCGAGGTGTAGCCCATGTGGAGCAAGCTTATAATGCGAAAGTCGCTTTGCTGACCCAGTTTCAAACTGAGTTGGCCCACACAAAAGTGGCATTGGCCACCACCAAAGCAGGACTGGCAGAAGGAGAAAAAACATTGGCAGAGCTATCTCCCGTAATCAGTACGGAAAAAAGTCTTATTGAAGATGACTTGTTGCGAGACTACATCAATGAGAACACCGGAGAGAGTTTAAGCCAAATGACAGGGCTAAAGATGGAAAGCCAGGAGGTTAATAATGCCTATATTTCCCTACTCCAGCAGGTAAATGCAGACAGAGTGGCAGTTAAGGAATTGGAGAAAAAATTGGCAAGCTTGGAAGAAACCATAGAACAAACAGCCATGGAAATTGAAACGCTGCAAATAGAACTGGCAGAGAAAAGAGCGGTTGAAGAAAGATTACTCAATAAGCTGGGAGATGCCAAATGGGCCTTTAATCGTTTAGTACAAAAATATGATGAAGCTCTGATTGCCAGTGCCATCGACAGTGCTGAAGCCCAGATTAACTTGGTGGCCCCAGCTTTGGTACCGGTAAGCCCTGTGGGTCCAAGGAAAATGTTGAATTTGGCTATTGCAGGAGTATTGGGCGTAATGGTAGGGGCTTTTGTAGTTTTCTTGAGGCATTACTGGATCACTTCTGCTGAGCAAACAGCTGGAAACAATGCAACTCATGGTTGTAGTTAGAGTACTAGAGGGAAAATGAAAAAAGTATTAATTTTAGCTAATGTGTCAGACGGCTTATATAATTTAAGGTTTGAATTGGTAAAGGAATTAATACAGCAAGGCTTTCAGGTCTATTTTACCGTTCTCCAGCCTAAAGAAGACGAAAAAGTTAAGTTATTGGTTGAAGCAGGGGCTGTTCATATTCAAACTCCCTTTGAAAGAAGGGGAACTAATCCTATTAAGGATTTTCAGTTGATCAGGCAGTACTATAAAATCGTTAAAGAAGTTGACCCTGATATTGTATTGACTTATACTATTAAGCCTAACATTTACGGAACCTTTGTCGCTAGTAGGTTTCGGAAACCGGTTGTGATGAATATCACTGGTATAGGTTCTTCCCTTGCAAGGAGGAATAGATATCAGAACATAGTGCAGCTAATGTATAAATTCGCTTGTCGAAAAGCGTTTATGGTGTTCTTTCAAAATCAGGCTAATCTTGACTTTTTCTTGAGAAATAGGTTGGTGGATGAGAGTAAAGCCAGATTAATCCCCGGCTCCGGCGTTAATATTGATAAGTTTTTCCCCATAGCTAAATCGACCAGAGATAATATGATTAAATTTCTGTTTATCGGTAGAATCATGAAAGAAAAAGGAATTGATGAATATCTGGCAGCCGCCGATGCAATAACTGAGAGATATGCCAACGCAGAATTTCAGCTCCTAGGCCCATTCGAAGAAAAAGGATATCGGGATACTCTCTTTAATATTAAAAATGATCGGATCAAATATCTAGGCGTGTCCAATGATGTACGAGAGGAAATCAAAGAAGTGGATTGCATAGTCAATCCTTCTTACCATGAAGGCATGTCTAACGTGTTGTTGGAGGGGGCGGCTATGGGTAAACCGCTTATTGCTTCCGATATCCCGGGTTGTAAAGAAATTATTAAGGATGGACATAATGGTTATTTGTTTAAAGTGCAATCTACTAGTGCCTTGATAGATAAATTAGTTGAGTTTATGGAGCTTGATGGTAACGATAGAACGGTTATGGGGGCGAATTCCAGGGAAAAGATTGAAACAGAATTCGATAGAAACATAGTGATTAAACAGTATCTGGAAGTTATACATGATATCCTTAGCTAAAGGTGATACGAGTGGAATTATTCGAACAGATAAAAACAAAAAAAACAGCAATATCGGTGATCGGTTTAGGCTATGTGGGACTGCCATTGGCTGTGTCTTTTGCTAAAGTTGCAGATGTGGTAGGGTTTGATATTGCCAAAGAAAAGGTGCAGCAGTATTTACAAGGAATTGATGTTACCGGTGAGGTTGGCAACGAGGCTTTGAAAAATACTACGGCGTTATTGACATGGGAAGAGCACCACTTGCAGAAATGCAAATTTCATATCATAGCAGTGCCGACTCCTATCAATCCTGACAAAACGCCGAATCTGGTACCGGTAAAGGAAGCCAGTAAGACTGCAGGAAGGCAACTCACTAAAGGGTCAATTGTTGTATATGAGTCCACTGTTTTTCCGGGGGTTACCGAAGATGTTTGTATTCCTATTTTGGAGCAGACTTCCGGTTTAAAATGTGGAATCGATTTTAGGGTTGGATATTCTCCGGAAAGGATCAACCCGGGAGATAAGGTACATAGGTTAGAAAATATAGTAAAGGTTGTATCCGGTAGTGACGAGGAAGCCATGGAGACTATTGCCAAAGTGTACGAATTAGTAGTAAAAGCTGGAGTATACAAAGCTGAAACCATAAAGGTAGCTGAAGCGGCCAAAGTAATCGAAAACTCCCAAAGGGATATTAATATTGCTTTTATGAATGAATTGTCCATTATCTTCAATAAACTGGGCATTGATACAAAAGCCGTACTGGCTGCAGCAGGTACCAAATGGAACTTCCTCAAATTCACTCCGGGTTTAGTAGGCGGACACTGCATAGGAGTGGATCCCTATTATTTAACCTATAAAGCGGAACAGATAGGGTATCATTCCCAGGTAATCCTTGCGGGTAGGAAGATCAATGATGAAATGGGCAAGTATGTTGCAGAGAATACCGTTAAGCTTATGATAAAAGCCGGTAAACAAATTAAAGGTGCAACAGTAGCCGTGTTCGGTATTACTTTTAAGGAAAACTGTTCGGATGTAAGGAATAGCAAAGTAGTAGATGTAATCAGGGAGCTGGAGCAATATGGTATTCAAGTCAAGGTTGTGGATCCGGTGGCAAATCAGGAAGAATTACGGAAAACCTATGGAATCGAATTATATAATGCTGAGGAGAGCACCGGTGTGGATGCTATTGTGTTTGCTGTCCCACATAATGAGTTTCG
>JAAYOX010000106.1 GCA_012520135.1 Clostridia bacterium | reverse complement strand
GTGGTCAATGCTTTGGGAGAGCCCATCGACGATAAGGGTGCTATTGCAGCGGATTCTTACCGCAAGATAGAGAATAATGCACCTAATGTTATCATGCGCCGTGAAGTAAACAGACCCTTACAGACCGGTATCAAGGCAATTGACGCCTTAGTTCCCATCGGGAAAGGGCAGAGGGAACTGATTATAGGAGACAGGCAAACCGGAAAGACAGCAATTGCCATCGATACAATTATCAATCAGAAGGGCAAGGACGTGTATTGTGTCTACGTTGCCATCGGCCAGAAGGCATCAACTGTAGCCCGTATTATCAAAGTGTTGCATCAAACCGGTGCGATGGCATACACTACGGTAGTTTTAGCTACCGCCAGCGATCCTGCTCCCTTGCAGTATATTGCTCCTTATGCCGGCTGTGCAATTGCGGAAGAATGGATGTACAAGGGTAAGGATGTATTGATTGTATATGATGATTTATCCAAGCATGCGGTTGCTTACAGAGCAATAAGCCTGCTTCTCAGACGTCCTCCCGGTCGTGAAGCATATCCGGGAGATGTCTTTTACCTGCATTCAAGACTGTTGGAACGTGCAGCCTGCCTCAGCAATGAATACGGCGGCGGCACTTTAACGGCCCTGCCCATCATAGAAACTCAAGAAGGGGACATATCTGCCTATATACCGACCAATGTAATATCAATTACTGACGGGCAGATTTATTTGGAATCTGATTTATTCAATAACGGCATCCGGCCGGCCATCAATCCCGGTTTTTCGGTTTCTCGTGTTGGAGGCTCGGCTCAGATTCCTGCAATTAAAGAATTAGCAGGTCCTCTAAGAATAGAATTTGCCCAGTACAAGGAATTGGCTGCCTTCTCCCAGTTTGGTTCGGATTTGAACCAGGATACCATGGACAGGTTGAATAATGGGGAGCGTATCATGGAAGTTCTCATTCAGCCTCAATACAAACCCATGGCTATTGAAGACCAGGTCTTGATGCTTTATGCCTTAAGCAAGGGGCATCTCAGCGATATAGAATTAGGGCGCATCCATAATTTCCAGAAGGAATTCATCCATTATGTGGACACACATGCTGCAGACATCAAGGAAGAGATAAGTAAAACCGGAGAGCTTTCGGAAGAATTAGCCGAAAAAATTGAAGCTGTCATTGCAGAGGTTAAAAAACAATACAATTACAGCTAAGGAGGCACCTGTATGAGTTCCATGAAAGATATCAAACAAAGAATAGAAAATGTTCGTTCCGTAGAGCAGATAATTAAAGCCATGGATATGGTTGCCTCAACCAAGCTGGTTAAAATAAGGGCGCAATTGGAAGGCGTCCGTCCCATCTACCGTGAACTAAAGCGGGTGGCTGAAGAAGTCGGAAGCTTAGAGGGTGCAAAAGAGCATCTATTCTATAAGGAGCGGGAAGTAAAAAATTCCTTGTATATAGTTATTACAAGCGATAGAGGTTTAGCCGGCAGCTATAATGCAAATATTACGGCAAAGGCCTTGGAGCATATGAATCAAGGGAAAAATGAAAAAGTAATAACGGTAGGCGCTAAAGGGTATGAGTTTTTCAAAAAGAAAGGTATGAATATTGTGCAATCAGTCGTTGACGTGGTTGATTCCCAGGTTTATTACGGCAGCGAAAGCCTTGCCAAATGGCTGATTGACTACTACATGAAAGGCGAAGCGGATGAAGTGTTTATCGCTTATACACACTTTATAAACGTGCTTCACTATGTACCTGTTGTAGTGAAATTGCTGCCCGTACCGGTTAAGGAAACAAACGGCGTTGACGAAAGGAAGTACGAGCCGGATTTATACTCATATATAGACCACATGGTTCCCTTGTATCTGCATATGAAATTATTCAGAGCTTTTTCCGAATCACATACCAGCGAACAAGCAGCCCGCATGGTCAACATGGATGCAGCTGGAAAGAATGCTTCAGAAATAATAGAGGATTTAACACATTTATATAATCGAAAACGTCAGACAGCTATTACAGAAGAACTCAATGAGATAGTAGGAAGTGTAAATATTTTAAATAAAGGTGGTCTAGATGACAATTGAAAATAAAGGAAAAATCATTCAGATAATAGGAGCGGTAATCGATGCTCGATTTGAAGGGGACCTGCCGTCATTGTATAATGCCATTGAAGTGCCCTTTAAGGGAGAGACCTTGGTGTTAGAGGTTATGCAGCATCTTGGGGACCACACGGTCCGCTGTATCTCCATGCACCCCACGGATGGCTTGACTCGTGGTATGGAAGCCATAGATACCGGTGCCCCCATAACGGTACCTGTAGGCAAGGAGGTTTTGGGCCGGATGGTAAATATTTTAGGTAATCCTATTGATAACAAGCCGGATTTAGAAGCCATAGAATATTGGCCTATTCACAGGGATCCTCC
>JAAYOX010000105.1 GCA_012520135.1 Clostridia bacterium | reverse complement strand
CCCAAGGAGGAGTATAGCACTGCGGAAAACATCCTGCACATGCTGAGACCTGATAACCAGTTTACTGAGTTGGAAGCAACACTGTTGGATTTGGCTTTGGTCCTGCAGGCTGACCATGGTGGGGGAAATAACTCCAGTTTTACAACCCACGTGATTACCTCTACTCACACTGACACCTATTCCACCATGGCGGCAGCTCTTGGTGCATTAAAAGGGCCGAGGCATGGAGGGGCCAACCTTAAAGTGGTGAAAATGTTTGAGGATATCAAAGCAAATGTTGCCGATTGGTCAGACGAAGAGGAAGTAGGCGCTTATCTGTCCAAGATTCTGAACAAAGAAGCTTTTGACAAGACCGGCTTGATCTATGGAATTGGACACGCAGTTTATTCCATCTCCGACCCCAGGGCCATTATCTTAAAGAGAATGTGCGAACGATTGGCAAAGGATAAGGGATTAGATGAAGAATTTAAATTGTATGCAACCGTTGAAAAACTGGCACCCGAAATTATCGGCAAAGAACGAAAGATTTATAAAGGGGTAAGTGCCAACGTTGATTTCTATTCGGGGTTTGTCTATAAGATGTTGGGTATCCCCATGGAACTGTATACTCCGGTTTTCGCCGTTGCCAGAATCTCAGGTTGGAGCGCTCACCGGATTGAAGAATTGATCAACGGGGGCAAAATCATCAGACCTGCTTATAAGAGTATTGCCCCAAGACGGAGTTACACCCCTATGGCTCAAAGATAAAATACAGTTCTTAACTCCAAGCAGGACGTTGTCCTGCTTGTTGATTTTGGCATGCTTATCTGAAGAGAAGGGTTAGGAGGATGTGCCCCGGTGAAATACCTGATTTATCTTTTTGTCATTGTGGCTTTTTTCGATATGTTTACCCAACTGCCCATTATTACTCCTATGGCCCAAAGTCTGGGGGCCGCTCCTTTTGTGATGGGATTAGCAGTGGGCGTCTATTCCGTCAGCAATATGCTGGGCAATGTGCTGGCAGGGCGTTCCATTGACAGGATAGGGGCGAAAAAAGTATTAATACTGGGATTGGGGCTAACATCATTAATACTGCTGTTCTATACTCTGGTACAGACAGGATATCAGTTGGTCATGTTAAGGTTTGTTCACGGCGTGACGGCAGGCCTTCTTGCTCCCAGTGCTTTTACGCTTATGGCTCAAACTACCAAAGCAGGCAGGCAGGGGAGAGATATGGCCCAGTCCGGGGCGGTAGTCGGTACGGCGGCTATTCTGGGGCCGGCTTTTAGCGGTATTGTGGGGGCAAAGTTCGGGCTGTCCTGGATTTTCTTGTCGGTATCGTTTTTAATGATGGCTTGTGCCCTCTTGGCAGGCTTTTTGGTGCCAAAGGAACTGCACCGGCCCGGAGAAGTGGAGAAGAAAGAAGAAGCAACAGGGGGATTGTTTTTCCTATTTAAAATCAGATCCCTTGTCAATGCCTACATTGGCTGCTTCTCCGTAACTTTTACCTTGGGAATTGTAACATATGTGTTACCTTTGAAAGTGCAACTACTGTCTTTAGGATCTGCGGCCGCCGGGACCATGATCAGCACCTTTGGTATTGTGGCTATTGCAGTCTTTTTGCTACCCACGAATAGGATTTTTGACCGGTACGATCCCCAAAACCTAATGTTGATAGGCATGATCATCATCTCCCTATCCATGGCGGTTCTGGCATCGGTTGCGGAGGCTGGGTTGATTTACGGAGCCATGGGCATCTTTGGCCTGGGATTTGCGTTTATGTTTCCCTCCATGAATAAAATTATAGTGCAAACTGTGGCGGAAGAGCATCGCGGTAAGGCTTTTGGAGTTTTTTATGCTCTCTTTTCATTAGGAGTGATTGGCGGCTCCATGGGAGTTGGTACTCTAGACTTAGCTTTGGATGCTGCTTATCTTTTCGGAGCTGGGGTAGTGCTGGTATTGGCAATTTTAGTGGGTCGCCGGAAGTATGGGACAAGGAAATCGAAATAGTATTGGAAGCTACCGGAGCTTTTGACCAAAAACAGCCTAACAGGAGGTGGAATAATGAGATTAACCGGGAAGCAAGTGGCAGCTTTAATCGATCATACCCTGCTGAAACCCACAGCCACTGTGACCGATATCCGGGCCCTTTGTCAGGAAGCGAAGGAATACGGTTTTTATTCTGTCTGT
>JAAYOX010000104.1 GCA_012520135.1 Clostridia bacterium | reverse complement strand
GGGAAGCGATGGTTTCCGACAATACCCGCACACAGGCATAAACCGCTGATGTGGCCATGGCCGTTCGCTCGTTGACGGTTTTACCGCTAGGCGTAGGGCCGAAGAAGAAGGCATAGCTGTTCTGCCAAAAGCTGTTCTTGGGACTTGCTCTGGACTTAAACAAGCTGGATAGGATCGGTATTTTCATGTAGGGGACCACACCTCCTTAAAATTGAGCATGAAAAAAGCACCTGTAATAAAACAGATGCCCAATAATTTTTAAATTTGTTCCAGAAAATACTCTTTATTGATAGTTCTCATAAGCAATTTTTATATCAGGTTCTATTTCCTTCAATGCCTTAATTATTTCACAAGATGGAATCCCTTCAAAAAAAGGCACTACATTTTTTTCTGAATCGTGCTCCCTTTCTAATTGTCTAGCTGAAATACCAACTAAATGCCCTCTTTTTGTAAATATAGGACCTCCACTATTGCCTGGTCTTGTAATTGAAGAGTAAATAATATGATCTATTCCATCATAATTCTTAACTAAGGAGTTTATTTCACCTTTTTGAGATATTAAATACGCATCTCTAGTCATAGGAACAGGTGGGTATCCCATTGTTAAAATTTCATCTAATAAATACACTTCTCCGAATACCATCTGAAAATCCAAATCTACACTTTTATCAAGCTTTATTATCCCCACATCCACCTTTGAATGTGGTTTTACATCTAAAACCTTGATATTTGTTTTATTTATTCTTACCTCATCATCTACTTTCATTTCCGTTAGTACATGTTCACATGTAAGAATTGTATTTTCATTTATTAAAGTACCAGTACCTATACCAATCCCCCCGGTAGAATCGATACCGGTTATTGGTACAACAAAATCTTTAGTTCGATATTGTATATATTCAAGCCCTAAACATTCACCAATCCACAGTGGGTTTTTACTTTGCAAGTTACTCAATTCTTTAATACAATAATAACAATTTTCGCCACCCATTGTGAACCCAGTATCTTTGCCAGCTTTACACAAAAAATTGGATTGCTCTAACTTTTTTACCAACGCCAGAATATGGTAATGGTATCTCCCAAATTCTTTTATCCCCTTAACTTGTTCCATGTATTTAACAAAGTCATTAACCGATAAAGGTAAAATTTTACTCCCATCAACGTTTTTCCCCAGCTTAGCTCTTACTTCTTGCGACCTTAAAGGTGAAAAGAAGGCAATTAAGTCAAATACTATTCTCTCTAACTCTTCCATTTTCAAAGGTCTCAATACACTATATCTTTCTTCCACTACCCACACACCCACCTATTACCTTTTCCATCATTATATCACGATTAATCAGGAGTGGTAACATCAGAATAATATTAGCCCCCGCTCATCATACACCGATTTATCTTTGCTCACCCCTTCATTCCGGATGCACCGATCCAGCGCCATAATCATGGCCACCGCACCGTCAATCTTCTCAGTAGACTTGGCTTTGTCCGGCTTGATATTACCGGCGGGGTCGGTGCGGATGTGAATGTTATCCATCATCCAAGATAATACCGGATGGCCGCCGTGAGCAATTCTTTTCTCAAGGGCTAGTTTCATCAGTTCCTTGGTGGGCGGGCTCATATCTTTAAACCCCTGCCCAAAAGGAACCACTGTAAAACCAGCGCCCTCAAGGTTTTGCACCATCTGCACTGCACCCCAGCGGTCAAAGGCGATCTCCTGTATGTTGTAATCCTGGCCCAGTTCTTCTATAAATTTTTCAATAAAGCCGTAGTGGATCACATTACCTTCAGTGGTTAAAAGGTGTCCTTGGTGTTTCCAAATATCGTAGGGCACATGATCCCGCCGCACCCTTAAATCCAATGTTTCCTCCGGCAGCCAGAAGTAGGGCAGCACATAATACTTATCATCATCAGCGGTAGGCGGGAACACCAGCACAAAGGCGGTGATATCAATGGAACTGGATAAGTCCAGACCACCGAAGCAAACCCTGCCTTTGAGCTGTTCCGGGTCTACCGGGTGAGCGCATTTATCCCAGGTATCCATGGGCATCCACCGCACCGATTGTTTAACCCACTGATTGAGCCTAAGCTGCCGAAATAGGTTCTCTTCTGCCGGGTTTTCTTTAGCACTTAAAAATGCCGCCCGCACCTTTTCAATGTCAATGGTATGGCCCAAAGATGGATTGGCCTTATACCAGTTCTTTTCATCGGCCCAGTCATCGTCATCTTCAATCCCGTAAATAACAGGGTAGAAGGTAGGGTCATATTTTTTTCCTTTCAAAATATCCTCTGCCTTCTGGTGTATCTCGTAGCAGATGGAATTCCTATCAGTACCGGCAGTTGTGATTAAGAAAAACAGTGGCTGCTTTCTGGCATCACCGCTACCCATGGTCATCACATCGTAAAGCTGGCGGTTGGGCTGGGCGTGTAGTTCGTCAAAGACCACCCCGTGAATATTGAGGCCATGTTTTGTATAGGCTTCCGAGGAAAGCACTTGATAAAAACTACCGGTGGGCATGTAGACTAACCGCTTGCGGGACAGCACCGGTTTAATTCTTTTTCTTAGCGCCGGACTTTGATCCACCATGTCTACAGCCACATCAAACACAATGGATGCTTGCTGCCTATCTGCAGCACAACCATAAACCTCAGCCCCCCATTCGCCATCGCCGCAGGTCAAATAAAGAGCTACCGCAGCGCCGAGGGCCGATTTACCGCTCTTCTTCGGCACCTCCACATAAGCGGTATTATATTGCCGGTAACCATCCTCCTTGACGGTGCCAAAGATATCCCGAATAATTTTATCCTGCCAAGGTAATAGATCAAAAGGTACGCCACGCCAGACCCCTTTAGTGTGCTTTAGGTTGTTAATGAATGCGACTGTTCGCTGGGCTTTATCATGATCAAACATTATGGC
>JAAYOX010000103.1 GCA_012520135.1 Clostridia bacterium | reverse complement strand
TTGTAGAACCTTCGGTTCATGTATTAGTTAACGAAGTAGAGACCATTACCAGTGGGGCCGTTTCCCAAAAGGCCATGAAGGCCGGTTTGTCCATTGGGATTGGTTTGTCGGTCTGTATTTCCATGGTGAGAGTCGTAACAGGGGTCTCTATTCTGTGGTTTTTGCTTTCCGGCTATATACTGGCACTGGCGCTTACTTTTGTGGTGCCAAGGATTTTCACCGGTATTGCCTTTGACAGCGGCGGTGTTTGCAGTGGGCCTATGTCGGCTACTTTTCTGCTACCTTTTGCTTTAGGGGCTTCGGAGGCTTTAGGTGGCAATATGCTGACTGATGCTTTCGGTATTATAGCCATGGTGACTATGACCCCCTTAATCACCATTCAAATTTTGGGATTGGTTTACAAGAAGCGAATGACGGACGCCGGTGAATTGACGCCGCTTGATAAGATTGAAGTGGAAGAGGATATTATTGAGTATGAGGAGGCGAATCTTCTCAATGAATAAAAGTTTGGACAGAGCAGCTGTCAAACTGATGGTGACTATCGTTGACCGCGGACAGGGTAACAGGGTAGTGAATATCTACCGTAACCGGCATGTTTATCTGCAATTTGTCTGCCTTTGTCACGGGACTGCCAGTTCTGAGATCCTGGATTACTTGGGGTTGGGAGATACGAAGAAAGATATGGTGCTGAGCCTGGTACCGGATTCGGCAGTGGAAAATTTGCTGGACAGCATTATACAGAAAATGAAGCTTAGTTATCCCGGTAAAGGAATTGCTTTTACGGTGCCCTTGTCGGGAATTAGCGGCATGGTATCTCAATTGGTGACTAAAGACCAATCTATGATGGAAGGGGAAAGCAAGCCTATGGATGCCAAGGGTAAATACGATTTAATCGTAGCGATTGTTAATCAGGGATATACGGGGGAAGTTATGGATGCTGCCAAGTCTGCCGGAGCTACCGGAGGTACTGTTATTCCTGCCAGGGGAATTAGTAACGAAGACGCGGAGAAATTCCTTGGCATTTCCCTGTTGGCAGAGAAGGAAGTCGTAATCATCATTACTCAGAAAGAAGACAAACAAAATATAATGCAGGCTATCGCCCACTCCGCCGGCGTTAAGTCTCCTGCCCGGGGTATTGTCATGTCCCTGCCGGTGGAAACTATTATAGGTCTTGTTTAGCCTGGAAGTAAGTATATAAGCCACAAGACGGTGTAGTTCTTGTGGCTTATTTTTTCTACTCTTGTTCCCATACCTCTGATTTGGAGCCGGGACCTACCATATGAATATTTTTTAGTTCCGTCACATAATCATCGATAACTTGAACCTGCATCATTTCCTTGTCGTACATGAACCGGAAGACACCGTTATTGAAGTCGGTGCCTGTTTCTTTAAAAAAGATACCTTCAAAGACCACATCTTTGGTATGATGGAAACTCAAACGATATGTATCTCCTTCTTGAATTAAGTAAGCACGGATTCCTTTTTCAAAGAAGTCGTCATTGTCCTCCAGATATCGGGCGACGGCAACAATATGGATATCAACAAAAGGAAGTTCCCGTAACAGGGTATTGATGATGGAACCTTTAGTAATCTCCTGCCAGCGACTGTGGGCGGTCTGGCCGATGACAACTTGGGTGATTCCCTTTTGGCGGGCTACTTCTCCGATAACCTTGGTAAAGGGTCTTTTTTCATTATCTTTGATGATATATTCTTCTGCCTTCAGTTCTTTGGCGAGTTTTTTCCACTGGTTGATATAGTCTATTTTCTCTGCGTCAAATTCTTCGATGGGGAGGGGATCCACTGTCAGGAGGTACAGCGGGCAATTCAGCATATTGGCCAGCCTGCCCCCCCTGCGAATTAGTCGTTCCCCGTTGGGGCCATAATAGATGCATACAAGAATACTCTCGTCCATGCGAGTTTTCATGGTTACCATGGCCGGGCCTCCAATTGGTTATGTTTTTACTTCAAATGGCAATTTCGATGTTTTATAATGTATAGTATAATACTAACCATGGTATTTGCAACCCCTTCCAAATAATTCAAAGGAATTATTTTGATTTTAATCCAGGAGTAAAGGTGGTCGGATTGTGGCAGGATTGTGCCTCATGATTTTTCTCCCTTTTTTTTATTCATTTTTTGTTCCCTTCTTCTACAAGTATCTTAGCCGGATCCATACGGGCTGGTTTGTTCTGCCCGTACCATTGGTTTTGTTTTTCTACCTGATCGGTTTTATTGGATCCAATAGAAACACCGGCATGGTCTCCTTACCCTGGATTCCTTCCTTGGGAATCAATCTCACCCTGTACCCGGACGGGCTGGCCATTTTATTCGGAGTCCTTGTTTCAGGAATCGGTGCCCTGGTGATCTTATATTCCGTCTATTACTTATCCAAAGAACGGGAGCAATTACATAACTTTTACGTCTATTTACTGCTGTTCATGGGTGCCATGTTGGGCCTGGTGTTCAGCGACAATATCATGGCCTTTTATTTGTTTTGGGAATTGACAAGCATTTCTTCTTTCTTATTGATCGGTTTTTGGTACCAAAGAAGGCGATCACGTTATGGTGCGCAAAAAGCATTGTTGATCACTGTCTTCGGAGGGCTTGCCCTGTTAGCCGGCCTGCTGATGCTGGCTAATATTACCGGAACATTCAGCATCCGGGAAATGATTTTCCAAGTGGAACAGATTGCAGCAGATCCCTTATTTATTCCTGCTTTAGTGTTAATACTGTTGGGTGCTTTCACCAAATCGGCCCAATTTCCTTTTTATATTTGGCTCCCTGATGCCATGGAGGCGCCAACTCCGATCAGTGCCTATCTCCATTCAGCCACCATGGTCAAAGCGGGAATTTACCTGATTGCTCGCTTTACTCCCATTTTTGGGGGAAGCGGGGAATGGTTTTGGTTGGTGTCGGGAATAGGGTTGCTTACCCTTTTCTGGGGCTCTTTTTCTGCCGTGAGACAAACAGATTTAAAAGCAATGTTGGCCTATTCTACCATCAGCCAGCTGGGTATGATTACCTGCTTGCTGGGTGTAGGTTCGGCTGCTTTATATTTTGGCCCCGGGGAGGAATCCGTTCCCTATACCACCGCTCTGCTGGCGGCAGTCTTTCATTTGGTTAATCACTCTGTCTTTAAAGGCTGCCTGTTCATGGTGGTAGGCATTATTGACCATGAAACCGGTACCAGGGATGTTCGTAAACTGGGGGGATTAATCAGTTTCATGCCTGTTACCTTTACCCTGGCAGTGATCGGCAGCTTTTCCATGGCCGGTCTTCCTCCTTTCAGCGGTTTTCTGAGTAAGGAGATGTTTTTTGCTGCGGTAGTGAATGTTACCCAACTGAATATATTCAGTATGGATGCTGTTGGAATAGTATTTCCTGTAGTGGCCTGGGTCGCCAGTATCTTTACTTTTATCTACTGTATGATTCTCGTGTTCAAACCTTTTTTGGGGAAACACCATCCTTTGAAACTGGAAAAAAAGGCTCACGATGCCGTTTATGGCATGGTGGTTTCGCCCGGAATACTGGCGATATTTGTCATCTTTCTTTTCTTTTATCCCAATGTGGCCGTGGAATACTTTCTCATGCCTGTATTGGCTTCTATTTTACCCGGGTTTGCCGAAGCCGGGTATGGAATTGGGCCGGTTAGTGCATGGCATGGCTTGACACCGGAACTGTTGATGACCATCGGGGTTGTAGCAACCGGTACAGTGTTGTATGTGTTTTTGAGGAAATGGATCAGGTTATACGGGTACTTGCCCGGAGCTTTAAATTTAAATGCTCTTTATGATTATTTATTAATTAAAACAGAAGATATTTCAGCAAGGATAACCCGGGGGTACATGACCGGTTCCCTGATGGATTATTTGCGTTACA
>JAAYOX010000102.1 GCA_012520135.1 Clostridia bacterium | reverse complement strand
GGTGTTTCACTACCAGAACCGTCCTTGTATTCACTGTGGTCGTTGTTATCAAGTCTGTCCTCAGAAATTGTTACCTCAAAAAATAGCCGCCTATGCAGAAAAACAAAAATGGGATTTGGCTGAACAAGAAGGAGTAATGTTCTGTGGCGAATGTGGCCGTTGTTCTTTTATCTGCCCGGCCCGAAAGCCTTTGCTGCAACTCATTGAACTGGCTAAAAAGATGGCTGCAAAAAGCAATATAAATTAAATCGGAGGTGATCTTATGGCCGTGGCAAAAAGCAAGGGAGAAGGTATTTATCAATTGACTTTAATTTCATCGCCTCCTCCTCATATTCATGCTGCCATATCCGTAGACCGTATTGTCCACATGACTATTGCTTCTTTACTGCCTGGAGTTATTTGGTTATTGTATTTGTTCGGTTGGCAAGCCCTAAGGGTAATGGTCTTGGCTGTAGGTGCGGCTATACTTACTGAGATGGCCGTGATGAAGTTAAGAGGTAAGGAAAACACTGTTTACGATGGGACGGCAGTGGTCACCGGCTTGATTTTAGCTTTTACTTTGCCGCCTACCGCTCCTTCCTGGATTGTAGTATTGGGAGCAGTTATCGCCATTGCTTTAGGTAAACAAGTTTTTGGCGGTACCGGCTGCAACCCTTTTAATCCTGCTATCGTAGGACGGGTTTTCCTGGGAGTAGCATTTCCTACTCAGCTGAATGTTTGGATTGGGCCTCATTCCAGTGAGACGATTGCCAGTCCATTGGAACTTTGGGTAGCGGGCGAAGCGTTACCCGATTACGGTGAAATCCTGGCAGGAACCGCCGGTAGTTTTATGGGAGAGTTCGCTTTTGTGGCTTTGCTTTTAGGTGGCTTGATTTTAATACTGCGGGGATACGTGGACTGGAGAGTGCCGGTAGGCTTATTTGGAGCCGTGGCGGTATTTATGGCTTGTTTGGGACAAGATCCTTTGTGGCACCTGCTAACCGGAGGAGTAGTTTTGGGGGCTTTTTACCTGGCCGGGGATCCGGTAACAAATCCGATAACTCCTTGGGGTAGACTGGTATTTGGCATAGGAGTGGGACTTTGTTTTGGCATTATCAGATATTATGGACAAGATCCTGATGCTTTGTTTTTTGCCATCCTGCTTATGAATGGGTTGGTGCCATTACTAAATCGATTTTTGCGTAGCAGACGGAGGGGGGCGGCAGCATGAGGGATGCACTGAAATTAGTTTTGACCCTTGGCTTGGTAACTGCCATATCCGGCGGCGTATTAGGCCTCTTCTACAATTACACCATGCCTATTGTTGAGGCTCGCCAGATGACCGATATGATTGAAAAAGGATTCAAAGGAGTTCTTCCCGAGGCTCATACTTTCAGATCTGTTGAGAATGGGCAAGGAGAGAAACCTGAAGGAGTCACCGAGATCTATGAAGGTCTTGACCAAGGGGGACAGCGGATTGGCATTGCTTTTGAAACGGCAGCTCAGGGCTTTGAAGGACCAATTGTTATGGCCGTCGGTGTTGATCCCGGTACGGAAACGGTGGTTGGCATAAAAATTATGAGTCACACGGAAACTCCCGGTATGGGCGCCAGAATTGAGGAAGAAAGCTTTACCAATCAATTTCAACACAAATCTTTGGCGGATCCTTTTATGGTAGGGAGTGATATTGACGGCATTACCGCTGCCACCATTTCCTCCAAAGCTGTTGCCGGTACGGTAGGAGAAAAATCCAGGCAAGTACTGAACTATCTGGGCTATGACGTAGAAACGCCAGTTATCCAGGAACCTGTGGAGCCGGAGCCTGTTGAAGAACCGGCGGAGACGGAAGAGCCTTTAACCATTGACATGGTATTAGAGGAACTGTTGCCCCAGGCTCAGGAGTTCACTCAGCTTGGTGAGGGACAAGCCGGGATGCCCGGGGATGTTACAGTCATTTATGAGGCATTTGATGATCAGGGTCAAAGAACCGGTCTTGCCTTTGAAACAATTGCGCAAGGTTATGGCGGCGATATAACCATGGCCGTTGGGATTGATGTGGCTTCGGAGACATTGGCAGGGATTAAGATCCTTAGCCATAGCGAAACTCAGGGGCTAGGGTCCCGGATTGAAGAACCGGATTTCCTGGAACAGTTCCGGGGCAAATCCTTATCAGATCCTTTTGCAATAGGGGAAGATGTGGACGGCATTACTGCTGCTACCATTTCCTCTGAGGCAGTTGCAGGTACGGTAGGGACGAAAGCACGACAAGTCCTGGATTATGTAAGCCATTAGACAAGGAGGGGAAACAATGCAAAAATACTTGGATGATATTGTTCGGGGGTTATTTAGGGAAAACCCTACTTTTAGAATGCTCATCGGAATGTGTCCCCCCTTGGCTGTAACTACCTCTGCCGTAAGCGGCCTTATCATGGGGTTGGCCACAACTGCAGTTTTAATCTGTTCCAGCACCCTTATTTCGGTTTTAAAGAGCTTAATACCCAAACAAGTACGGATACCGGTTTTTATTGTGATTATCGCTACCTTTGTAACCATGATTGATCTCATCTTGGCTGCCTTGGTACCAGATGTGCATAAAGTACTGGGCTTGTTTGTTCCATTGATTGTAGTTAACTGCCTGATTCTCGGACGAGCAGAGGCATTTGCTTCCAGAATGCCGGTATCCAGGTCCATCACCGATGCCCTTGGCATGGGTCTTGGGTTTACCTGGGCATTAACCTTTATCGGTTGTATCAGGGAGCTTTTGGGAGCCGGCACACTTTTTGGAGCTACTATCATGGGAGAAAGCTTTGTGAACTGGCAAATCATGCAGCTGCCGCCGGGAGCATTTTTCACCATGGGTTTAATCGTTTTTACGTTGAATTTAATCGGTAATCATAGAGCGCGTAATGTGCAAAAGGCTGCCAGAAAGCAAATCCAGGTAGTTGGGAAGGAGGGTTAACCAGATGAAAGAGATGCTGCTTTTATTAGTAGGCTCGGCATTGGTCAATAATTTTGTGTTGGTACGTTTTCTGGGGATTTGTCCTTTCCTGGGCATGACCCGGCAGTTGGATACTGCTTTGGGGATGGGTTTGGCGGCGTCGCTGGTATTGGTGATTTCGGCCATGGCTTCATGGCTGGTGAATACCTATATTCTGGCGGTCCTTAACCTTGAGTTTATGCAGATAGTGGTCTTTATTCTGATGATCGCCTGCCTGGTTCAGCTGTTGGAAATGGTGTTAAGAAAAATGATGCCTGGTCTTTATCAGGCTATGGGGATTTACCTGGCCCTGATTACCACTAACTGTGCCATCATGGGGATCGCTTTATTGGTAGTAGGCAGCGGTTATACTTTTTGGCAGACCACGGTTTTTGCTATCGGAGCCGGGCTTGGTTTTACCTTAGCTTTGGTGATGATGGCCGGTATCAGAGAGGAATTGGAATTTGTAGATGTGCCCCCGGCAGCAAAAGGGACCAGTTTGGCCCTGCTAATAGCGGGCATTATGTCCATGGGCTTTTTGGGTTTTGCCGGTTTAGTGCCTATGTAGCAGCGTGAACGCCGGACTTGGTGGAAAGGATAAAAAGGGGGAATTACTATGTTAAAAGAAATGCTGCTCGCTTCCGGTGTTATGGGTGGCTTGGGCATCATTTTTGCCGCCGGTTTGGCCTGGGCCGCCGGTAAATTCAGCGTAGACAGTGATCCCAAAGTGGAACTCCTATCTTCGTTGTTACCGGGGGCTAACTGTGGCAGCTGCGGTTGCAGCGGCTGTTCCGGCTATGCTGAGGCTCTGGTGGCAGGTACCGTGTCTGTAGATGCTTGTAACGTTTGCGATGCTGAGGCTAAGCAGGAGATTTGTTCGATTTTGGGTGTAGAAGCCTCCGAACTGGGAAAACGGCAAGTGGCCAAAGTTAGGTGCCGTGGTGATTATAGTTTGGCTCGCTGGGTAGCACGTTACGAAGGTGCACAAGATTGCAGGGCGGCTTCTATGGTTGGGTCCAGCCCCAAAGGATGCAGGGAAGGTTGCTTGGGATTAGGAACCTGCACCACAGTTTGTACTTTCGGAGCGATTACCCTGGGAGAAGATCATTTACCGGTAGTAGATGAAGAAAAATGTACCGGTTGTGGTGCTTGTGCAGCTGCCTGCCCTCGCCATGTAATCGCAATTATGGACTATGATGCTCCTTTGGTAGTAAGGTGCAATTCTCATGGTAGAGGCAGACCGGTCCGGGAAAACTGCCAAGTTGGCTGTTTAGGTTGTCGTGCCTGTGTTAAAGCCTGTGAACAGGATGCTATTACCATGGTCTACAACTTGGCTGTAGTTGATTTGACTAAATGTATCGGCTGTGGCGCTTGTGCCGAGAAATGTCCCTCCGGTTGCATTGAGATGAGCCAAATCGGAGAGAAAAAAGAGATATTGACTGCTTAAATTGGAAAAGGGGAAATAATGATCAGGAAATCTGTTTTGCCGGCTCTTATCCTTTATATTTATCTTTTTGGCACACTATTGTTTTTCGGCTGTGCCAAAGGTCCGGAGCCCATGGTTGAGATCCAAGTTTTTGCTATGGACACTTACCTGCGGCTTGTGGCACCATCATTACAGGATACCCAAATCAAAAGGATAAAAGAGGAAGTAGCCAGGCTGGACCGGCTGTTTAACCGGTTCTCTCCCGGTAGCGATATCAGCAGGGTCAATGAAGCCGCCGGGCAATGGATGCCTGTGGACCGGGATACCGTTACTTTGCTGGAAAGGGCCAAGGATTTAGCGGTCCAAACCCAGGGCTGCTATGATCCCACCATTGGTCCCCTGGTTGAATTGTGGCAGATTGCTCCTGTGGAGAACAATCAGGAAAAGAATTGGGAGCCGCCCACAGCGGAAGCACTAGATGCGACACTCCCCCTAATCGATTATGAAGCCCTGGCGATAGACCCGGAGGGAGGACAAGTCCGTCTGGCCAAACCGGGCATGAAATTAGATGTGGGGGGTATCGCCAAAGGTTACGCTGTTGACCGGCTGGCAGAGTTGTTGCAAAACTGGGGAATCGCCGGCAGCTTAATTGATTTTGGTGGCGATTACTACGCTTTGGGAAGTCACCCGGAGGGGCGTCCTTGGAAATTAGGCATACGTCATCCCCGGAATCCGGAGCAGATAATTGCTTATCTCTCAGTGGAAAATCAGGCTGTAACTACTTCCGGAGATTACCAGCGGTACCGGATTTATCAAGGTCGGCGTTTTTCTCACTTGCTGAACCCCAAAACCGGTTATCCCGGGGAGGAATTAACCAGTGTAACTGTTGTAGCGCCAAAGGGTATTACAGCGGATGCCTTGTCCACGGCGGTTTTTGTTATGGGTAAAGAACGGGGCCTGGAACTGGTTGAAAGCTGGCCTGGAGTAGAAACGGTTATCATCGACCGGGATATGAAACTCTGGATCAGCAGTGGCCTAAAGGAGAATGTTACTTTTCCCGTGGAGAACTAATAACAGAACGGAGGGAACCGGGGTGAAAGAACTATCATTGGTTAAGCCATTGAACCGGACAACTCCCGGAGTCAAGGCTAAGTGGATTTCCCTCCTTGGTATTCTTTTATCCCTGGCTCTTATTCTCCAGTTGGTGGAAGGGATACTTCCCCCCTTGGGGATGCCGGGTATGAAGTTGGGGCTGGCCAACACAGTTATCCTCCTTGCGCTGCAGTTGTGGGGCTGGCGACAGGCTTTGGTGCTGGTGTTTCTTCGGCAGATTGTGGGGGGAATCCTGACGGGAAAACTATTGTCCGTGGGTTTTTGTCTCGGTCTGGCAGGTGGTGTAGCCAGCATTGTAATTATGCAACTGTGGCTCTATTGTTTTGGCTCCGGAAAAAGCCTGATTACCACCAGCATGGCAGGCGCTGTAGCTCATAACTGGGGGCAATTGGCTGCGGCTCGCCTGTTGATCAATCACCCGGGAATAATCTGGTATCTGCCCATTTTAACTTTAGCGGCTTTACCTTGCGGTTTATTGGTGG
>JAAYOX010000101.1 GCA_012520135.1 Clostridia bacterium | reverse complement strand
GCTTCCGGCACCGGCGATTTTGCCCACCTGTTTGAACCGGTGGCCGCTCTGCTGGAGAAAGAAGGGAAAGCCTACGTGGTAGCCTCCCTGGGTGTGGAAAGCGGCATCCTTCCTTATACCTGTTTCATGGCTAAAAGCAGTTATTTAAAAGAAAACCCGGAGGCAATTCAGAAATTCGCCAACGGCCTGCAAAAGGGGTTAAATTACGTCCACAGGCATTCCCCTGAAGAAATTGCCGCCGTCATCGCCCCCTATTTCGAAGGTACCGAAGAAGATATTCTGGTAACGGTTGTAAGCCGTTACCAGAACCAAGATACCTGGCCCCCCAGCGGCGTCATCATTCCGGAAGGATTGGAAAACCTCCAGAATATCATGGAAGCCGCCGGGGAACTGAAAGAGCGGATTCCTTACGAGGAGATTGTAACTACCGAGTTCGCCGCCAAAGCCTACGAACTATATGGCTATTAATCATATTCCAGATATTGACCCGGCTTAGCCCGGGTCTCTATTTATTTACAGACTACATTTCCCTAACCGGTGTTAATCACGGGCTTCAGAGGAGCCCGTGATTATATTTTTAACAATTAATATTACCTACCGGCTCCAGTAGCGGTGCTTTTGTCCTGTGCATAGTATGGGAGGGAAGGAGGGATAAAAGGATGACCAATGATTGGGCCATCGAGCTAAAGGAGGTTTCCAAGAAATACATTACCAAAACGGGCATCAACTACGCCGTAGCCAATGTAAACCTGTCAGTCAAGGCCGGGGAATTTATCAGCCTGGTAGGGCCTAGTGGTTGTGGCAAAACCACTATCCTCTCCCTCATTGCCGGTCTTTTCCCGCCCTCTTCCGGAGACATCTATATTTACGGCCAGAAGGTAGAAGGTCCTACTTCCAAAGTAGGCTATATGCTCCAGCAAGACTACTTATTTCCCTGGCGGAGTATCTACCAAAACATCTTACTGGGATTGGAAATAACCAAGACCTTGAACCGGGAAACGGAGCAACACGCTCTTTATTTATTAGAAGAAATGGGGTTAATCGACTACCGCCATCATTATCCCCATCAGCTTTCCGGGGGTATGAGACAAAGGGTGGCACTGGTGAGAACTTTGGCCACGGAGCCTGACATTCTCCTTTTGGATGAACCTTTTTCCGCCCTGGACTACCAGACTAAACTCCGTCTGGAGGACTTAGTCTGCAACACATTAAAAAAACATGCGAAAACAGCGGTGCTGGTAACCCACGATCTCTCCGAAGCAGTGGCCATGTCTGATACAGTGTATGTTTTAAGCCGTAACCCGGGCCGCATTAATCAGATCATCGAAATACCGCCGGTCATCAGTGAGAAAACACCGTTAGCTTCACGGAATACCCCGGAATTTCAGACTTATTTCAAAAGACTTTGGGAGGAGCTGGACGTCTATGAAGATCGCTGATTGGTTGACCAGAGGAGCTCAAAGCCAGGAACACGCAGATTATTTGAAGGCTCTCCGGTTAGATAAAATCAAGGTACTCTCCACCCAACTAATCCTGCTAATCCTCCTCTTTGTCTTATGGGAGTTGTCAGCCCGTCACGGCATTGTAGACACCTTTATTTTCAGTCAACCCAGCCGGATATGGCAACTGATTATGGAAAGAGCAGCCGACGGTTCTATCTACCATCATACCTGGATAACTTTGATGGAAACAGTAATCGGCTTTTGTCTGGGCACTCTGTTGGGAACATTCGTGGCCATTCTTATCTGGGCCTCCCCCTTTTTCGGCCGGGTACTGGATCCCTACCTGGTGGTCTTAAACAGTATGCCTAAAGTAGCCTTGGGACCATTTTTCATCGTCACCATGGGCACCGGCTATATCTCCATTATTGCCATGGCCGTGGCTATATCTCTAATTATCACCACCATTGTGGTCTACGGCAGCTTTCAGGAAGTAGACCCCAATTACCTGAAGCTGACCCAAACCTGGGGAGCCACCCGCTGGCAGAGTTTCCGCAAAGTAGTGCTGCCTGCTTCAATACCCAGCATTATCTCCACCCTGAAAGTCAATGTGGGCCTATCCTGGGTCGGGGTCATCGTAGGGGAATTCCTGGTGGCCAAGGCAGGGCTGGGATACCTGATTATCTACGGTTTCCAGGTTTTCAATCTAACTCTGGTGATGACCAGTCTCCTGATTATTTCCGTAGCCGCCACTATCATGTACCAGGCAGTGGCTTTCCTGGAGAAAAAACTGATGCAAAGCAGAAGGACATAAATGAAACCCACCGGGTTCCTTTTTCAAGGAAAACGGTGGGTTTTGTTTAAAAATTATCATATTTAGTGCAGCGCACATAGCCCCGGAAATGCTCCTCCAACTGTCTGCCGTAGTGGAATAATGCTCTTTCATTCCCTACGGCACTGACAAGTTGCACTCCAATAGGCAGTCCACGGCTGTCCTCTCCCACGGGCACGATAAGGGAGGGCAACCCCAACACATTAGCCAAAGCAATATAGGGCATGTAGCGGAGGAAAGTTTTCTTGATGGAAAAGATCTCCCGGTATAGCCCACCGTGGGGCAAAGCTGCAGTATGGTAAACCGGCAGCACCAAGACTCTTTTGGCAAAGTAGGACTTGGCCGCCTCATCGGCCTTTGCCAAATCCGCTTTTAACTGGGTCAACTGCTTTGGCGACGGCTTGAATAACCCGGCTCCAATGAAAGCCCAAGTCAAGTAGCGGTGATATTCCGAAGAACGGGTGACTACTTCTTTAACATACTCCCACACAGGATGAAATGGGTGATCCCCAAAAGCACCGGCCAGAAACTGCCCGTTTTCATCATGGGACATGATTAACTGCCACATGAGACTTACTTGGTGCAAAAACGGCGGCGGCGTGTTATCCACATGATAATCCCGGCTGAAGTACCGGGCGATATTTTTCAAACACGCTTCTGTCTCCTCCCCCAAAGGGATTCGATCATCTTTGGCATACACAGTCAGGGTAAATTCATCCGGGCGAACCTCCGGCGGTGGGTTATCCGCTACAATATCATTGATAAGTTCCGCATCAGCTACCGACTTAGCCATAGCTCCCAGCCCCAACATCCTGACTTGTAAAGGTTGATCGATGGCAGGAAAATGCCCTTGGGCGGAAACTTGTCCGTTACCTGATTTAAAACCTACAATTCCGTTAAAATGAGCGGGAAACCTGATGGAACCGCCGATGTCAGCACCAAAACCTACTGCCGCTCCTCCCACGGCAATCAAGGCTCCCTCCCCTCCGGTAGAACCGCCGCAGGTCAGTTCCAAATCCCAGGGATTATTGGTCCTGCCAAATAACTTATTGTCCGTTTCCTGGCAGAAACAGAGAGCAGGAGTGTTGGTTTTTCCCAAGATAATGGCACCCTCCTGCCGGAGCCTGGCTACCGCCACCGCATCCTCACCGGCCACAACGTTCTTCCGGTGCTTTAGCCCTCCGGTGGAATGCATCCCTGCCACATCCAAAGCTTCTTTCATGCTGATCGGCACTCCGAAAAGCCTCCCTTGAGCCTTCCCTTCCTGCAAGAGCTCATCACACTGCTTGGCTTCCACCAAAGCCTCAGCAAATCGATTTTCCACCAGTGCATTCAATTGAGGATTAACGGTTTTGATCTGCCTGATGTATTTTTCCGTGGCCTCGGTAACAGTCACTTCACCGTTGCGGATTTTCTCTGCCAGAGTAGTAGCATCCCAGTCCAAAATGGCCTTCATTAAACATCCCCCCAGACGGGCCTCCCACATTTTTCGTCGGGACCTCAATTTTTAATGGTTATAAAGACACGATTGAAGATTGGCAATCGATTATTTCATCATTTCAAGCTATATCTCCGCTTCATCTTCCGGATCTATAATTCAGAATATTGCGACCTATTTAGGTCTTTACTTTAATGGTTAGCTACTACTCAGGATTATCCTGCCATGAAATAAAAAAAGCGGAAGTTTTCCGTTTAAGCCAAGAAAAGTTCCTGTTTCTTTGAAGAATTATTATTCTGTCCGCCATTATTACCATAGGGACAAGCTAATCATATTTTTGGGCACTGCTGAGAAAAGAAATTCTTACAAAAAGGATTTTCTCCGATTCCAGAGAATTAGGAGTCCATAAGGCACTGAGTGGCCATTATTGGCATAGCTCTCCTTTTATCGAAGTGTACTGCATCAACAGCCTCAATCAGGAGATACTAGTGAGGCAACCCTGTATCGAAAAGAATTCTTTTG
>JAAYOX010000100.1 GCA_012520135.1 Clostridia bacterium | reverse complement strand
CAGGCTCATTCGCTCTCTTGATTTTGGCTCCAATTCAGCCCTTCGATTAGTACAGATTCGTTTTTGTCAGCAGTCTAAGCTGTCTAGCTTTATTGGGACGGCTTTTTTTAGTTGTTAGCAGGGATATAAAGCAATATGCCGAATAGTTAACTGTAAATTCTGAATTTGGAGGCTGAATCATGACAGAAGGTTATATCCCTGCAAGCGAGCTTAATATTAGGATTGAAAAATTGCAAAGAGAACTTGCCGGTAGGGAACTGGACGGAGCATTAATCGTTGAAAATACAGATTTGTATTACTTTAGCGGCAGTGTCCCTAACGGGTTTCTTTATATACCTGCCGACGGTAAACCTTTATTGCTGGTACGGAAAGATATCAACCGCTCCCGGCAGGAATCCCCGTTGGAACAGGTCATTTCGTTGGACAGTATGCGTAATCTGCTACCTAAGCTGGTGGATTTCGGTTACCAACCACAAAGATTGGGGATGGAACTGGATGTTTTGCCGGTCAAAGATTACCAGCGGTACCAAAAAATATTTGGCAACAATACTCGGATCGAAGATATCAGCGGTATTATTAAAAAGCTGCGATCCGTTAAATCTGACTATGAAATCGGCTTAACCAGGAAGTCGGCTGCTGCTCATCAAAGTGTCTTTGCCAAAATACCCGGCTTAATACGGGAGGGTATGACCGATTCCGAATTGTCTGCCCGGATTGAATGCGAACTCCGATTAGCCGGCCATTTAGGGGCCACCCGTTTTCGTGGATTCAATCTGGAGTTATTTATGGGACAAGTATTGGCGGGGGAGGCTGCGGCTGCTCCTTCTTGTTATGATACACCTTTGGCAGGGAAGGGGTTAATTCCCTTATTTCCTCAAGGACCCAGCAATACGGTTATTACTGCTAATCAGGCTATCAGTGTCGATTTCATGGGCAATTATACCGGTTACATGGTAGACCAAACACGCATGTTTTGCATTGGAAAGCTTCCCGCCCAATTGGAAAAGGCCCTTAACGTGGCCCTCGAAGTCCAGCAAATGGTAGAAGAAGAGGCCAAACCGGGAGCTAATACGGCACAGATATATGAAAAATCTCTTCAAATTGCCGCCCGAGCAGGGCTGGCTGAGCATTTTATGGGTTACGGACAGCCGGTTTCGTTTATCGGGCACGGAGTTGGGCTGGAAGTAAACGAGTTGCCGGTTATTGCCAAGGGAATAGAGATTTCTTTGGAGCCGGGTCATATCTTTGCCGTAGAACCCAAATTTGTCTTTCCCGGTTTAGGCGTCGCCGGCGTGGAAAACACTTACCTGGTCACGGAAACAGGTGTGGAGAAACTGACTACCCACCGCGATGGGATCTGTGAATTATAGTTTAATCGACCGGAGCATTAGCTGAAAACGGTGTTTTCGCCGGTCCGCTGAAACAATTGACACCCGTCTGAACCCGAGATATAATTTGATTGATGTATTTGCAGCTGGGGGACAAACATAATGCCGAATATTTATGCAGGAAGGAGGTACCCCTTCCCCTTATTCGGTCATTCAAAAAGAATCATTTGTGTAGACATCCTTTAGCTCATTAACTTGGGGGGGTGAAGCTAGGGAGGGTTTTAATTTTTTGAAAAGAGAGATATGAGGAGAAATCAAAGGAGGTTCAAACGAGTGAAAATAGCTAGTAAATGGATAATTATGCTGGTACTGATCACTTTTGTAGCAGGTATTGCCATGGGTTGCGGCGGTGGTTCTCAGACACCGGCACCGGCTCCGTCTGAAGGAGAGGGCCAAGGAGATGCACCCGCTACTGACCCGATTAAAATCGGTGTAAACTATGAACTGTCCGGTCCTGTAGCTACCTACGGATCCCATACGGCCAACGCTATTCAGTTAGCTTTTGATGAAATCAACGCTGCCGGAGGAGTTTTAGGCGGCCGTCAGTTGCAGGCTATTATTTTGGATAACAAATCAGAAAACGCAGAAGCCATGAGTGTTGCCACCAGACTGATTGCTGACGAGCAAGTAGTGGCTCATCTCGGACCTGCCACTACCGGTAATACCTTGGCAGTAGTTCCCGTGGCTATGGAGAATAAAGTGCCTGTAATTACTACTTCCGGTACTTCTCCTGATATCACTGTCGATCCTCAAACCGGTCAAACTCGCGAATACATCTTCAGAACTTGCTTTATTGACCCGCCACAGGCTGTCGTCGGTGCGGACTTCCTCTATAACGTGGTCGGAGTCAAAAATGTTGCTATCTATTATGACAACGGTAACGATTACAGTAAAGGTTTATATAGAGTATTTAAAGAAGAATTTACCAATTTGGGCGGAACCATCGTAGCTGAAGAAGGTTACGTGGATGCTGACCAAGAATTCCGTCCCACTTTGACTAAATTCCGTGATGCCGGTGCCGAGGCAGTTTACCTACCCGGTTACTATCAGAAAGTGGCTCTGATTATCAGCCAAGCTAAAGAAATCGGCCTTGATGTACCTTTCGTAGGTGCTGACGGTTGGGATTCTCCTGACTTGGTTAAGATTGCCGGTGCAGAAAACTTGAATAATACTTTCTTCACCAACCACTATTCTTCTCAGGACGATACTCCGCTGGTACAGGACTTCGTTAAAGCCTATACGGAAAGATATGGGGATGCCCCTGATTCTTTTGCCGCTTTAGGTTATGATGCAGCTTATTTGTTGGCTGATGCTATTGAGCGTGCCGGCTCTACTGATCCGGAAGCTATCAAAGATGCTTTGGCGGCAACCAAAGACTTTGAGGCTGTAACCGGTACCATGAGCTTTGATGAGTATCATAACCCGGTAAAAGAAATTGCCATTATTGAAATGCTGGACGGGCAACAAGTCTTAAAAACAAAAATCGCTCCCAAATAAGGGCTGAAGTCAGTATTAACAGGAAGGGGGGATGTTCCCCCCTCTTCCTGTTTAACTGATTGCCGTCTATGGAGGTAATATAGGGGTGAAATCATGGATCTCTTCTTTGCACAGCTCATTAACGGCATTTCCCTGGGAAGCATCTACGCTTTAATCGCTTTGGGTTACACCATGGTCTACGGCATTATTCAGTTGATTAACTTTGCCCATGGCGAAATTTTGATGGTCGGTGCTTTTGTGGGTTTTTTCGCTATTGCTAAATACGATATGAACTTTTTTGTAGCGATGCTCCTGGCCATGCTTGTCTCGGCGATACTCGGGGTCATTATCGAAAGGGTTGCCTATAAGCCCCTTCGGAATTCGGGACGTTTGGCGGCTTTAATTACTGCTATTGGAGTGTCCCTATTCTTGCAAAACGGCGGTCTTTATGTGCTAGGGGCCAACTATCAATCTTTTCCACAAGCCTTTCCTAAAAAAACATTTCAGTTTCTTGATGGTATGATTACCATTACCAGCTACCAGATCTTGATTTTGGTTGTTACCATTTTGATGATGCTGATTTTGAATTACATCGTCAGCCACACTAAAACAGGGAAAGCAATGCGGGCTGTTTCTTATGATAAAGATGCAGCTTTAATGATGGGCATTAATGTAGATACAATTATCTCCACTACCTTTGCAATTGGTAGTGCTTTTGCCGCAGTTGCCGGGGTATTGCTTGGTTTATATTATCAGACAGTGCAGCCCTTAATGGGATTTATGCCCGGTTTAAAAGCTTTCGTAGCCGCCGTTTTGGGTGGAATAGGCATTATCCCCGGGGCCATGGCCGGAGGGTTTCTGCTGGGAATTATCGAGGCTTTGGTGAGCGGTTACTGGAGTACCAATTATCGTGACGTGGTAGTATTCTTGGTCTTAATTATTATTTTAATAGTCAAACCGTCGGGTCTTTTTGGTAAGGACACCGGGGAGAAAGTGTAGGTGAAGGCAATGCGATTAAGAAATAATCTCATCGTCATTGTATGTTTGGCAGTCCTCTATTTCGGCATCGCCTACGCCATTGATAACAGACTGAT
>JAAYOX010000099.1 GCA_012520135.1 Clostridia bacterium | reverse complement strand
TATCATTGGCATAAACGTCAGGTCGTTCATATTTCCCGTTATTCAAACGATATACCATTACAATTTGATCGATGGGATGAACAATCCAATACTCTTTTACTTGATGCTTTTCATAGAGGCTCATTTTACGAATAAGATCATGAGATGCTGTAGCCGGCGAAATTACCTCAACGATTAAGTCCGGAGCACCAAGACATCCCCGTTCATCCAATTTTTTAGTATCACAAACAACGACAAGATCGGGCTGAACAACGGTATAAGTCTTGTCATCGGCGTCATTAACATTGTCAGGTAATCGCACATCAAAGGGGGCAATATTCACTTCGCATTTATGTCCTTTCAGCAGGAAATACATTTGACTACCCAGAGCTAGCAAAACCTGCTGATGCCGCCGGGAAGGTGCAGGAACCATGAGATAAGGTAAGCCATCTATTAGTTCAACACGCTCATCTTCGTCCCAGTTAAGATAATCGGCATAAGAATACAATCGGGAATCATCCGACGGCTTCATGGACATAGTTGAACCCTCCTTTGTGTGTTTACTTTTATTATAACAAAAAAATCTCCAGAAAAATACAATATTGCTTTTTTTAACTTTCATGCAAATAATACGATCGGTGAGGACCGCCTCCCCAGATCGTTTTTGTACCAGCTTTTCAAACTCAACACTAAAAATTGATAGAGGGTTAGCATCGCCATTGCCGAAAGATACCTAGAAAACAATTTTACCGAGTAGTAGTTAAGGAGGTGGCGTGTGATGAACTTTGTAGTCTGCCAATTCACAGCCGAATTAGGCTTTTATGGTAAATAGTGTTCATGCTTATTTGTGTAAGTCTGTTGATTCGAGTTTACCAGTTACAGGTGTCCGCCAATTCCAATACTCTTCTGATAATGTCCATATATTTTTCCACAGTATATTCCTCATTTCACCGGTTATAGAGCCGCTATTTTCCTGGCACCCTAAAAGATTTGCAGATATTTTTCGTAATCCTCATCCTCTTCAAAAAAGACTCGATGGTTGATACCCTAAACATCGCATATTAAATTCCGGTGCTACTTTTCTTTATCGCTGTCCTTGGCATTTTCTCACTCCTGATATAAATTCCAAACCAAGTTGGTGAAAATAACAACACAAAAGAACCGTCCCCCTGTGTCGGAGTCTTTCTGTAATTATTGAAGTTATAATAATATTATGGTATAATTTTACAGGAAACACAATTTAGATTCACGAAAGAAGGATAAACAATGACTACAAGCACTAAGAAAAATTTGATTATGCAATATAAGGAAAAATATCCACTTTTATTTGCAGAACATGCTTCCGACAACCTACTTTTATCCAAACGCTATGAGGCTGCATGGAAAGTAGCGAAAAAAGCTGCGGCGGTTTTAAAAGACGGCTACGCTGCTAAAAAAGTAGTGGTTTTTGGTTCCTTGACTAGCCGTTCCTCATTTAACCATTGGTCTGATATCGACCTGGCGGTGTGGGGTATCCCAGATGAAAAATTCTTTGCAGCAGTTGGAGCTGTAACAAGTCTATCTTCAGAATTCAAAATTGATCTGGTTGATGCCGAAGATTGCCGTATTTCTTTATGCAAAGCAATCGAAGAGAAGGGGATCGAATTATGAATCCACAATATCTTACGTTAGCCGGAAGAATTCGAGAAGAATTATCTGATATAGAACAAATAGTCAACCGCATAGACAGCGGATGGGAACGTGCCCAGCAGTCGGGAGATGAATTCTACCTAGACGGCGTAGCGTTAAACCTCCATAGCTTCTATACCGCTTTAGAGAGAATTTTCGAATTAATTGCAAGTACAGTAGATAGGATTAAACCACAAGGAGAAAATTGGCACCAAGAATTGTTAAGCCAAATGGCCACTGAAATAGAATTGGTCCGTCCTGCCGTTATTTCTCGGAAAACAAGGGATACCCTAGATGAGTATAGAGGTTTCCGCCATGTAGTACGAAATAGATATAGTTTTAATCTTTCCTCATCTAAAATGGAACCCTTGGTAAACAAGCTGCCTAAACTAGTAAATGAAATTCAAACCGAGCTTGATCATTTCCTGAATTTTTTACTTTTAACAGGGAGAGGCTGATCCGGAGGGACAGTTCGCTTTCAATAACAAGTTGCTCTATCAACTATTTGAAAACCTCTTTCAAATCAATTTCCAATCCCTGTATCACATTACTGGGAATGATTCCGTCATTGGCATAAACACCCTATGTGTATTTTAGCTTTACCACCATGACTTCTTACGGTAACGGCGATATAGGTACCATGACAAAATTAGGTATGCTCATAGTTTCCGTCCAATCATTAATCGGATTATTCATGACCACCTTAAGCTTAGCATATTTTATCAATTTACTGCCGACACCGAAATCTATTGATGAGGCTGAAGAATAATTTGACCATACATAGAGCGTAATGCTTGACCTTGATAATTCCACAGGACAGTCAACGTAAACGTATAAGATAAGCAAGAACAGTGGTGAAAGTTAAGCGGCTTAAGCCATTTCTGATGTTAAGCTTTCATCTGATTTTTCCAACTCAAAACTGACAAAGAAAGATCGTCTGTCCGGATTACTTACCGGCAACCCATCCAGAATACCTTGGTTTGCTCGGTCAAGGGCAGCTATTTCC
>JAAYOX010000098.1 GCA_012520135.1 Clostridia bacterium | reverse complement strand
GCTCCCTGGGATCCTTATGTAAAAGAGGGAATTAGTTTTTATTCAGCACCCAATAACCGGGCGGTCATCTTTGCTCGTCCTTACAAAGGGGGAGACGAATTACCCGATGCCGAGTATCCCTATTGCTTGACTACCGGGCGAGTGCTGGAGCATTGGCATGGGGCTACCATGACCGGTAATTGTCCGGCTTTAGTAAGAGCCATGCCCAAATCTTATGTGGAAATTCATCCCAAGGATGCTACTCAGCTGGGCATCAAAGACGGGGATAATGTCCGCCTTACCTCCCGGCGGGGTTCCATTGTGATGCCGGCCCGGGTAGGCAGGCCGGGAGTGCCCCAGCCGGGGATGGTCTTCGCCACCTGGTGGGAAGTTGATCCCCTGGTCAACGCGATTACCAATGATGCAGTGGATGCAGCTTCCAAAGAACCGGAATTTAAAATTGCCGCGGTAAAAATTGAAAAGGTATAACTAATCTTTTGTCTGTCATCGGTTTTCAGATAAGTTAGGCAGGATAACAATGTTTGTTTCGCTACGGCGAAGCCCCTACGCCGTTACCGGCAGCAAGCTGCCGACGGCTGTGGGCACAACGCCCGCTCCACAAACATTGTTATCCCTGCTCCAATTTGTCGACGCGACAAGTAGAAGTTGGGTGATGGAAGAAGTAGCGAAACAAACATTATTACCCGATATACCTATCCACAAACATTGTTGTCGTTACTCAACTCATCGTCAGGGCAAATAGAAGCCGGGTGATTGAAGCAGCAGCGGATCAAGCATTACTACGCTATCCGAAGCCGGTGACAGACGACTACAACTGTATTGCCTGTAGCGGTTGACCAAAGAGACTAGGAAGTGAGTAGGCATGCTTAAATCCTGGAAGTTCTACCGCCGGTTAGTCCAGGTATCAATGATATTGATTTTCCTTTTGCCTTTGTTAGGTTTTCTGGGGATTAGGGGGACCCTGGTTGCCAGTAGTATTTTCGGAATTCCTTTGCTGGATCCCTTGGCAACCATGGAAGTGGCCTTGGCTTCCCGGCAAGTGGGGAGCTTGGCAATTGTGGGCGTGATACTTGTTTTAGGGGCCTACTTGATCTTGGGAAAGGCTTTTTGTAGCTGGGTGTGTCCTGTCGGTTTTTTAGTAGAGCTGGCGGGCAAAATTCCTTATTTAAAAAAGCGTAATCGTAGAAAGGACAGTAATTCTCAAAAACAATGGTACTGGATGTTGCCGGTGGTTCTGATCGCCAGTTTTTTGGTGGGAGTCCCTGTCTTCCAGACCTTATCCCCCATCGGTATTTTTTACCGGGCTATCCTTTTTGGTTTTGGCCTGGAATTGTTACTGGTAGCCTTTATTATAGGTTTGGAATTGGCCGGAGTACAGCGGGGCTGGTGTCGAATGCTATGTCCCCTGGGCGCATTTTACGCTTTGTTGGGGCGTATGAGCCTTTTGGGGCTGAAGATAGACAGAAAAAGATGTACCAAATGCCGGCGTTGTGTCAGAAACTGCGCTTATGCGGCAGGCAGCCTTAAAGGGGCCATCGGAGAGGGGTCGGGTACCATGAATTCTCCTCTCTGTACCCGGTGTGGAAGTTGTATTGATATTTGTCCGGAACAGGCCATCAGTTTTAAGTTCCAACTGCCTCAATTCTTCAGGAGAACAAAACCTGAATCAGTACCGGAAGTGGCGGCGGCCGCAGAATCGAAGTGGGAACCCTCCCGGAGAGAGTTATTTCAATTAGGTGGTGCAGTCGCGGTAGGAGGGGTACTGACCCTAGCCATGGCACCGGTTAAGAAAGCCTGTCCTGTTATGCTGCGTCCCCCGGGGGCCGGAACTGAGGCGGAATTTTTATCACAATGTATTCGCTGCGGCCAGTGTATAGAAGTTTGTCCGGAGAAGGCTCTTTTGGCAGGAAAGGCAAGTCACGGCCTGGCCTTGGGGACACCGTATTTTATTCCCAGGGAAGCTCCTTGTACTCTCTGTATGGAGTGTCCGGAAGTTTGTCCTACGGGAGCTTTGAAACCGCTGCCCATGGAGGATACACGGATTGGAGTTGCAGTGATTGATGAGGAGCGATGTTATGCTTTTCATGATGATGTCTGTCGTTCTTGCTGGAACAACTGTCCTTTGTATGATGAAGCTTTATACATGAGAGATTTTCAATTTCCGGTGGTGGTGGAGGACAAATGTACCGGTTGCGGTCTTTGCGAATACGCTTGCGTCATGGATGAGCCGGCCATCGTCATCCTTCCCAGGAAAGAAAAATACTAAACCCTCCTTTGATATAGGGCCTGCTGTCTTTGGCGAGATAGCAGGCCCCTTTGCTTATCTTTTTGAACACAGGTATACCCATCATCGCAGAGCTGAGAATGATAAAGCAGGAATTTCATTTTGTTTTAGCGAATTAGAGGGTGATTGCAAGTGCTTTTTTACACAGGCAGGTGAGTGCCGATGTCTCGCCAAAATCTTTCTTACCGCTTTATGCTGGCGACTACGATTACCATTGTCATTGTGATGCTGGCTAATTTTCTGTGGGAATATCATCAGCAGCAGCGTCAAGCCTACATGGAACTGCAGGAAAAGGCCGGTGTCATTACCTTACAGTTGCTGGCAACCCGGGAGTTTATTGCCCGGAATCAGGACCGGATTAATTATGATGCTCACGGCCATTTTGAGTTTAAGGGGCTTAATCCCGCTGCGGTAGGAACGGGTACCAGCGAGATATTCGGCCAGTGGACCGATTATAAAATTAAACAGACACGGTTTGGCGCCAGGAATCCTTTAAACCGGCCTGATGAATTTGAAATGGCAGCCTTACAGTCTTTTAGCCGGAATCCTCATTTACAGGAAGTTTGGGATCAACAAATAATCAATGGCAAACATTATTTCCGGTATATGATTCCTCTTTATGCCAATGAATCTTGCTTACCCTGTCATGGTGAACCGGCCGGCTGCATTGATATTGCAGGATATCCCCGTGAGGGTTACCGGTTGGGTGATTTAGCCGGGGCCATCAGCGTCTTAATGCCCATGGATATCTTTATCACCAATCTCCGCTCCAATACCTATCGCCATTTTGGCTTTACACTGGTTTTGTTAGGGCTGTGCCTGAGTTCCATTTATCTTTTATTAAATCGTCTAGTGACCAATCCCCTAAGCCGGCTGAAGGAGGCAGCCGTTCAGGTAGGACAGGGAGATTTAAATGTTGACCTGAGGGGAATTGACGCCCGGGGAGAAATTAAGGAACTGGCAGTGCAATTCCAAGACATGGCAGATCAATTGAGAGAACTCTACTCCAACCTGGAAGGGCAAGTGGAGAAGAGGACGGAGGAATTAACCGTAGCGAACCGCGAACTAAAAGAGAAGCAGGAGGCTCTGGAAGCGGCTAACCGGGAGTTGTCCATTTTGAACCGGCATAAATCCCAGTTTTTAGCTACCATGAGCCATGAATTGCGGACACCGTTGACCTCCATTATTGCGTTCGCGGAATTATTGCAGCAACAACTGCCTGAGGACGATCAGACAAATCTACAGAATGTTGAAGAGATTCGCACTAACGGAGAAAACTTGTTGGTCCTGATCAACGATCTGCTGGATCTGGCTCAAATTGAGGCGGGCCGGTATCAACTGCGACCGGAAACCATGGATTTAGTTGATGTAATCGATTCCGTTGAAAGGGTGATCGCTCCCCTGGCCATGCAGAAAAATATCGATTTCAGTACTGAGTTTTTAAGGGAAGTGCCTTTGGTAAAGGCGGATCCGGAAAAGATACGCCGGGCGGTACTCAATCTGGCCGGGAATGCGATTAAATTCACTCCTGAAGGCGGGCAAGTAAAGATTGCTGTAGATTTTGACCAAGAGGCTCAGCAGATCTTGGTGATGGTGTCTGATACAGGGATCGGGATTAAGGAGGAAGATTTGGCCTATATTTTTGAGCGTTTCCGTCAAGTGGACAGTTCAAATGTCAGACGCTATCGCGGTTCCGGCTTAGGTTTGGCTTTGACTAAAGAGCTAATGGAAATGCACGGCGGTTGGGTTGGAGTCACCAGTGAACCTAATAAAGGGAGTACTTTTACGCTAGGGTTGCCGTTGGGTTGGTCTCAAGGGGAGGATGGAGATGAAGAAAAAGACAATTTTGTTGGTGGATGATGAATTAAGTATCAAAAAAGTAGTGGAGCAAGCCTTAGTCAAAGAAGGTTTTCACGTCCTTTATGCCGGTGACGGTCATGCCGGTTGGGAAATGTTTCAAAGGGAGAAGCCCGACCTGGTGATTCTTGATATCATGCTGCCGGAAAGGGACGGCTTTGATGTGCTGCGTTTAATCCGGGAAAAAGCCGAGACGCCGGTCATGATGCTTTCTGCTAAAACGGAGATAATTGACAAAAGCGTCGGTTTTAATTTGGGAGCAGACGATTATTTGACCAAGCCTTTCAGTACGGTGGAATTGGTGCTTAGGGTTAAAGCCTTGTTGCGGAGAATGGCCACGCCCTCCGGTGAAACTAATAACGCCGGAAAGGTGCAACATTCGGAGATCACTATCGATTGTAAAAAACGGGAAGTAATCGTCCGGGGGGAAAAAGTAGACTTAACAGCTAAAGAGTTTGACCTCCTTTGCTTTTTGGCCAACAATCCGGAACATGTTTTTACCAGGGAACAACTGTTTAAAGAACTTTGGAATGAAGATTATGTGGCCGATTTAGGCTCAATTAGCGTTTTTGTCCGGCGTATTCGTACGAAAATTGAACAGGATCCTTCCAAACCAAGGTTCTTGAAGACGGTTTGGGGTGTAGGATATAAGTTTTCACCTTAATCAAAATCAACCTGTAGTTTGTCAACAAGCAGCCACCCGCAATTTGCGGGTTTTTATATTGAGATGGAAAATGATAGAGGATAATGAAGAACTATGTAGAAAATTATCTAGTCGGGACCAAAAACCGTAGATTAGCTTATTATAAAAATAGACAGACTAGTAAAAGCAGTGGTTTGTAGGGAGGAGTCCTGATGAAAGGCAAAAACCTGGTCCACTTTTTGGGGATTGCTCTGGGTGGAGCGGTGGCGGCTTCCGGCTTGGTGCTTTTTTTAATCCCTAACAAAATCGCTGCCGGTGGCGTTAGCGGTTTGGCTACGGTCATCTATCACCTGGTGGGCCTGCCCGCCGGGATGACTATGCTTGCCTTAAACATACCCCTTTTCTTGCTGGGTGCCAAAGAAATGGGTATGGTATTCATCCTGAAGACTTTTTACGGCGCTTTAGTTTATTCGGCAGCCATTGATCTATTGAGTTTGGTCTTGAAGCCTATCACCGCTGATCCTCTCCTGGCTTCTATCTATGGAGGTCTTTTAGTAGGAGCGGGGTTAGCGATTGTAATTCGTTCCGGAGGGTCTACGGGAGGAACCGATTTGGCGGCCCGGCTGTTACATCGTTATACCAGCCTTTCCATTGGGCAGTCATTAATGTTGATTGATACTTTCGTTATTGTTATTGCCGGTATCGTCTTTAATCTGGAATTAGCCCTCTATGGTCTCCTGTCCCTCTTTGTGACCACTAAAATATTAGACGGTATTCAAGAAGGTTTTGGTTATGCCAAAGCGGCACTCATTATTTCCGAACATAGTGAAGCCATTGCCCAACGAATCTTCAAGGAGTTAGACAGAGGGGTAACCGGTTTGTCCGGTCGCGGGTTATATACAGGAAACTATAAGGAAACTCTATTGTGTGTAGTGCACCGGAATGAGATTACCAAGTTAAAAGCCCTGGTAGCCTCGGTAGATCCGGCTGCTTTTGTTGTTTTGACGGACGTACGGGAAGTGCTGGGAGAAGGTTTTAAGGATAATCAAATACAGTGAGGTGACAATCATTGAATGAAGAATTGAAGCAACAACTGGAGGCAAAGGCCAGGGAAATCCGTAAATCCATTGTACGGATGACAGGAGCCGCCGGATCAGGACACCCGGGAGGCTCTTTATCGGCTGCCGATATAGTAACAGCCCTTTACTTTCATGAGATGAACATCAACCCCCAGGAACCTGACTGGGCTGATCGGGACCGGTTTGTTCTGTCCAAAGGTCATGCAGCTCCTGTACTGTACGCGGCTTTGGCGGAAAGGGGGTACTTTCCCAAAGAAGAGCTGTTGACTCTGCGGAAAATGGGCAGCAGGCTTCAGGGCCATCCTGATCTGAATGCCCTTCCGGGAGTGGAAATGTCTACCGGCTCTTTGGGGCAGGGATTAGCCGTTGCCAACGGTATGGCCCTGGCAGGGAAGCTTGATCAGAAGGATTACCGGGTTTATGCCCTGTTGGGAGACGGTGAATGTCAGGAGGGGATGGTTTGGGAGGCGGCCATGGCGGCAGCCCATTACCGGCTGGATAATCTGACAGCCTTTCTGGATGATAACGGACTGCAGATCGACGGTCCGGTAGAAGAAGTCATGTCTACAAAACCGTTAATCGACAAGTGGAAGGCCTTTGGATGGCATGTACTGTCAATTGACGGTCATGACATGGGGCAGATTTTGTCCGCTTTGGCAGAAGCCAAGAACACCAAAGGACGTCCCACCATGATTATAGCCAAGACCATCAAGGGCAAGGGGGTCTCCTTTATGGAAGATCAGGTAGGCTGGCACGGTGTGGCTCCCAAACCGGAGCAAGTAACCCAAGCCCTGGCGGAGTTGGAGTAAGGAGGCTTAAACCATGACTAAGATTGCCACCAGGGATGCCTACGGTAATGCCCTGGTCAAATTAGGTGAAGTAAATCAAGACGTGGTAGTGTTGGATGCGGACTTGGCCGGTTCCACCAAGACAGCCAAGTTTAGGGAAAAATATCCGGAACGGTTTTTTAATATGGGAATTGCCGAGCAGAATTTAATTGGCACCGCAGCCGGATTTGCTTTAAGCGGCAAAATTCCTTTTGCCAGCAGTTTCGCTATTTTTGCTACTGGACGAGCTTTTGAACAGGTCAGAAACAGTGTAGCTTACCCTAATTTAAATGTAAAAATTGCAGCTACCCATGCCGGTTTAACGGTAGGGGAAGACGGCGCTTCTCACCAAGCCCTGGAGGACATTGCCATTATGCGGGCTATTCCCAATATGACGGTGATTGTACCGGCAGACGGGGTGGAAACGGAGCAGGCAGTCTTTGCTGCAGCCAAGCATCAGGGTCCTGTGTATCTTCGTTTGGGCCGGCCGGGAGTACCGGTGATTTACGGGGAAGACTACCGCTTTGAGATTGGTAAAGCCAATCTTTTGCGGACAGGGACGCAAGTAGGGTTTGTAGCTACCGGGATCATGGTCTCTATTGCTTTGGAAGCGGCGGAGGCATTGAAGGCAGAAGGTATTGACGCTGCTGTACTCAATATGAGTACCATTAAGCCTTTGGATCAGGAAGCAATCATCCAGTTGGCCAAGACTACCGGTGCTTTGGTGACTGCTGAGGAACACAATATCTTGGGAGGACTTGGTTCTGCTGTAGCAGAAGTGGTAGGAGAGCATTGTCCCGTGCCAGTGCTCAGAGTAGGAGTAAAAGATGTTTTCGGTCAATCGGGTACCCCTGCGGAGTTATTGGCGGAATACGGGCTTACTAAAGAAAACTTAATGGAAAAAGCCAAGCAGGCTATTGCCAAGAAAACGTGCTGAAAGGCACGTTTTTTCAATGATTAAAAGTAGCTCTAAATAAAGTAGATTCAGGCAAAAACAAAATTGCCTGCTTGTAGTTGGCATAAACTACATGGCGATTAATGCCACGGTTGGAAGGAACTGTGCTATAATGATAAGGAACACCATTTGAGAAACTGGAAGTAGATAGCATGAATAACTATAAGGCAATGGTAAATTATGACGCTAAAATCTTTACCCTGATAAAGAGTATCTTGATCGGGCTACTGGCAGGAATTGTGGTTATCCTTTATCGCTGGATGCTAACCTGGGCCGAGGAAATATCTTTTTTCTTGTTTGCATATATAAAAGATAACTCGTACTTGATGATTGGAGCTGTACCGGTATTGGCACTGGTTGGCTTTCTTATCGGTACTCTGGTGTCCAGGTTCAGCATGATCGGCGGCAGCGGGATCCACCTGGTAAAAGGGGTTATCATGGGGTATTTTCAAAACAGCTGGCTGGCTACTTTGCTGGCCAAGTTTTTTGGCGGGACCGTTTCTATTCTGGCAGGCTTTTCCCTGGGAAGGGAAGGACCATCCATTCAATTGGGAGCATGTGTGGGGGAAGGTGTTGGCAATAAACTGGCCAATTCCGTGACGGAGAAAAAAGTACTCATTGCCAGTGGTGCCAGTGCCGGTTTGGCTGCCGCTTTTAACGCCCCATTAGCAGGGGCTGTTTTTGCTTTAGAGGAGATTTTTAAATATTTTTCCCCAATCATTTTGCTGTCAACTATGGTTTCAGCGGTGGTGGCCGATTTTGTTTCCACCATGGTCTTTGGTTTTTCCCCGGTCTTTGATTTTGAGGTTTCCGGGGTCATACCCCAGTCAGGGTACTGGCTTCTTTTTATCTTGGGTGTGGTACTTGGGGCTGCCGGCGCATTTTATAATCATGTACTGGTATCCGTTCAAAAGATGTACAAGAAATGCATGTGGGTTAATACTAAAACACGACCTATCGTACCGGCGATTACTGCCCTAATTTTTGCCCTGTTTTTTCCCATAGTGCTGGGAAGCGGCCAGCGAATCATTTCCGAACTGTATTCAGGCAACGGGCTGGGGTTTTTGCTGTTGATCCTGGTGTTGAAATTTGCTTTTTCCATGATCAGTTTCGGTTCCGGAGCCCCCGGGGGCATCTTTTTCCCTATGCTGGTCATGGGGGCTACTATCGGAGCTTTGTTCGGCAATATTGCCGTTAGCTACTTGGCCTTTGATCCTAGCTTGTTCAATAACTTTGTCATTATTTCCATGGCCGGTTTCTTTACGGCTATTGTCCGGGCACCGATCACCGGCATCATTCTATTGGTGGAGATGAGCGGTTCTTTTGCCAGCCTTTTGTCCCTTACCTTGGTCTCCATTGTGGCGTATGTGACCGCCGATTTGTTAAAAAGCGTTCCTATTTATGATGCTCTTTTGGATAATCTGCTCAAGGAAAGTGACCCGGCTGCCCCGGACTACCCCGGAGATAAAAAAATTACTTTAGAAGTAGTGGTTCAACACGGTGCCTTGATTGACGGCAAACTGGTTAAGGAAATTGATCTCCCCAGGAATTGCTTGCTGATTGCCATTAAAAGAGGGGAAAGGGATATTATCCCCCGGGGAGACACCAGAATCCTGGCGGGAGATACTTTGGTTTTGATGACTGATCTTAGCCAGGAAGTAGCTACCAGAAAGGTTTTATCCAGGATTACAACTTGTATCAATCTTTAACAGGGAATAAGTTCGTTGTTCAGGGAGCCAAAGCAGGCTCCCTGTCTGCTTTAGCCCTTCGATTAACACCGATTGGCCTCTTGTCAATTGCTTGCAGGGAAGCTAAGACAGGTTCCTTGTTTTTTGCCCGGTGTAAGAATTTGTTAATATTAATGCTAAAACGTGTTAATTGGTTTATTCACGTGGCTTTATATAATCGGAATTACCTGGAGATTATCGTGATGAATTGGGTACAAGGGAAGCAGTAGGCATACCTATGACAGAATTTTGAAATAATTTTTGTGATCCAGGTCATGGTATTTGAGGGCTGAACTATGGAAAATAGAGGCCAGGAGGTGGATTTCGATGGTTAAAGGAGGATTTAAACTGACTCGCCGGCGGTTCTTGCAAGGAGCGGCTGCCGGCGGGCTAATGGCAGGCACGGGTATTTTCTACCGGGGCAAACAGGGTACAGCTTGGAGTCAGGAGGAGCTCCGGCCCAAGGAAGTTAAGTTCGTCCGCAGCGTCTGTTCCCCAAACTGCACTTCAGCTTGTGGCATTAAGGCTATGGTAGTGGACGGCCAGATTAAGACCTTGACTCCTACTAACGATTATCCGGAACCGGAGTACGGTCCCAGGGGATGCCTGAGGGGATTATCTTTCCTGAACCTCATGTATGGTCCGGATCGCCTGGAAAAGCCCATGATCCGGGTGGGAGAAAGGGGCAAAGGAGAGTTTCGGGAAGTTACCTGGGAAGAAGCACTGGATTATACGGCGGAAAAGCTGAAGGAAGTGGCCGCCAAATACGGTCCGGACTCCATCGGTTTTAGTTTTCAGGTGGGAGGCACCGGCCATGTGCAAAAAGGGGCCTGGATTGCCTTGTCTACTATGGCTGGGTGGACGCTGCTCCATCCCTATGATCTTAACGGGGATTTGCCCATGTTTTTCCCCCAGACTTTTGGAGTCCAGACCGAGGAATTGGAACCCATTGAATGGCTCAATTCCCGCTATACAGCTGTTTTTGGTTCCAATGTGATGGTGACTCGTTTAATCGATGCTGATTTATTGAACCAGAGCAGGGTTAAAGGTGCCAAGCTGGTGGTGTTTGATCCTGTTTATTCAGCTACGGCTGCCAAAGCTGATGAATGGATCCGGCTTAAACCCTCCGGTGATGCCGCTTTAGCTTTGTGCATGGCCCGGGTCATCATTGAGGAAGAGCTATATGACCGGGACTTCATCATTACTTATACTGATTTGCCTTTATTGATCCGGTTGGATAACGGGAAACGGCTGAAAGCGGAAGATGTGACAGGTTTATCAAAACCAGATATACCGGACTACCGGGAAGCCTATGTGGCCTATAACGGGGAGTTTTTAACAGTACATCCGGAACAATTGGACTTACCCTTAAATGTGAAGCTCTTTGGGCAGTGGGAAGCACCTTTAAAGGACGGGACAACGGTTCCGGTGAAAACTGCTTTCCAACTACTGCAGGAACAATTGAAGGAGATTACCCCGGATTATGTGGAGGAGGAAACGGGAGTCAGCTGGGATACGGCAGTCAGGCTAGCCAGGGAAATGGCGGCGGCAAAGCCCTTGCATGTCATCTACGGGGCCAGTAATTACCAGTGGTATCATGGAGATTTAAAAGGCAGGGCTTTATCTTTACTGCCGGTCTTGACCGGCAACATTGGGAAGCCGGGAGCGGGCATCTCCACTTACGCCGGTCAGTACCGGGTGCGGATGGATGTAAAAGACTGGTGGTTTCCCGCCACTCCCAAGTGGACCCCGTGGCTCTATTTTCTCCATGGCCCTACCAAAGAGATGGTAGCTCCTTATCCCAAAAACGGCCTTAAGGGTTTTGTTTTCGGCTGGCACAATCCCTTTGACCAGCACAATATGGCCAACCGGCTCAGGGAAATGGCAGGAAACGGGGAGTTGGAATTCATCGTTGCCATGGATTTTCAGAGGACTACCAGTTGCGATTGGGCCGATGTAGTTTTCCCTGCGGCCGGGTGGTATGAAAAGACGGAACTGGTCACGACACCTCTCCATCCCTACATGCAATTGCAGCAGCCTGCGGTTGCTCCCCTGGGGGAAAGGAAAAGTGAATTGTGGATGGCCAGGGAAATTGCCAAAAGGCTGGATCCCGGGTTTGAAGCCCATTTCTTCCCCGGCAATGATGAGCAAACAGCGGCGGAAAAGGCAGTTGATTTAATCCTGAGAACCGGAGGGCCTCCCACGGCGGGAATTACGCTGGAACGGTTAAAGAAAGGGCCGGTAAGAATGTGGTCAGAGGGCCCCAACAACCGGCAGGTTCCCTTTTATGAGCAGTTTGCCCATAAAAAGCCCTTCCCGCCTTTAAGCAGGCCGGCGGCTTTACCGGCCACGGCCCAATTCGTGAAAAGCGGCCGGATTGAATTTTACAAAGATGAGGATCCTTTCCTGAGATTGGGAGAGGAACTGCCGGTCCATAAACCTCCTTTTGCAGAAAGCGAATACCGGTTATTGCCGGAAGCGAAAGGAAAATATACCTTTGCATATATTACCCGCAATTCCCTTTACCGGGTTCATTCCACCCACTCCAATAACATTTGGATGAATGAATTGGAGGACGGCAAGGCAAAAGTGTTCCTCAATCCGGATGATGCAGCCGCCAAAGGAATCAAGGAAGGGGATTTGGTAGAGGTCTATAACGCCAGAGGCCTGGTGAAAGGCTATGCGGTCCTGGATCCGGGGATGAGCAGGCAGATGATTGTCTTCGAGCAGGGCTGGTGGGCCCGTTACCTGAAGGATACTTCCTACAATTCTTTAACTTATCCTTTTATTAAACCCACCCATGAAGTGTATTTTGTTCCCGGAATGTGGGCGCCTAACACCGCGTGGAACGAGTGTCTGGTAGATGTACGGAAGGCGGGTGAAGCTGTATGAGACTGGGAATGGTGATTGATCTGTATAAATGTATTGGCTGCCGGACTTGTGCCGTGGTCTGCAAACAAGTGAATTCCCAGCCGCCGGGTACTTGGTGGAACCGGGTTTTTACTCCCGGAAGCCAACACCATCAGGTGGCTCCTAGGCAAACAGGGCGGCTTAAGATGTCCTTCTTGCCTGTATCCTGTCAAATGTGTGATAACCCGGCTTGTGAAAGAGTCTGCCCCGTTGGAGCAACTTATACCGATGAGCAAGGGGTAGTGCTGGTGGATCTGGAACGGTGCATCGGCTGCCGTTACTGCATGAGTGCCTGCCCTTACGGTGTCCGCCAGTTTAACTGGGAAGATCCCAAGCAGGCCAAAGAAAAGGCAGGCTATGCAAAAGGTTATACCTACGGTTATCCTTTTCCCCAAAGAGATAAGAAGGGACGCCTGGTATATACCCCCAACCGTCCCAAGGGCATAACGGAAAAGTGTACTTTTTGTGTCCAGTACACCAGTAAGGGGGAATTGCCCATGTGCGTCCAGGCTTGCCCGGCTGGAGCCCGGCATTTTGGGGACTTGGACGATCCCAATTCAACGGTGGGACGTTTGATTAGGGAAAGGGAAACCATCAGGCTGTTGGAAGAACTGGGTACGTCTCCTAAAGTATATTATCTCAGTCCCAATAAACCGGAGTGAGCGGAGGTGAGGAAATGAAAAAGAATAATTTCCCCTTGGTGCTTTCCATGTCATTGCTGGTCATCAGCCTGGCCGCCTGGGTCTATCAAATCCAGGGGGGCTTGATTGTAACCAATATGCGTAACCCCTTTAACTGGGGCCTCTATATTGCCACTTTTGCTTTCTTTGTAGGTATCGCCGCCGGAGGTTTAATCGTATCCTCCTCAGTTTACTTGTTTAACCTGGAACCGCTAAAGCCGTTTACCCGGATTGCTTCTTTAACGGCCTTTGCCAGCACCTTGGGAGCGATGCTGATTATTCTGCCTGACCTGGGCAGGGTGGACCGGATGTTTCAATTGTTCCTGCATCCCAACTTCAGTTCTCCTTTGGTCTGGGATGTAGTGGTACTCAGCACCTATTTGGTGATCACTTTTCTCAGTGTGTACTACCAACTGCTGCCCGACTGGAAACCCCAGTCAAAAGAAAAGGCTCAAAAGGCGGCTCGCCGCGTTGCTTATGTGGGACTGCCGGTGGCTGTTTTGATTCACACAGTTACCGCTTTGATTTTTGCCACCCAAGGTTCCCGTCACTGGTGGAATACAGCCCTCCTGCCACCTGATTTCATTGCCATGGCGGTGGCTTCCGGAACGGCCCTGGTGATGGTGGTAATGCTTTTGACTATGGGGAAAGAAGGGTTGGTTGCCCACAGTGGGGCTTTTAAAATTCTTGGCTCCATTATCGCAGGCGCCTTGGTGGTCCATTTCTTTTTCCTGGCTGTGGACCTGATTATCCACGGTTGGTGGGGAGGACCGGCGGCAGAAGGGCTTTTTGCCCAGCTGTTTGGTAGGTATGGTGCTCTTTATGCGGTGGAATTAATCCTGCTGGCGGTAGTCATGGCCTATTTTGTTACCGGTCGAAAGGCGGGTTCCTATACCGGTCTGCTATTAAGCAGCCTGCTCCTTTTTGCCGGGGTTTTCATCCACCGGATGATGCTGATGTTTCCGGCTTTTAATGATATACCTCTTCACTTTATTAACACCGGCACCGGTGCCGGTTGGAGCTATCCGGTGGCATTGGGGCACTTTCAGCCGGGGATGGATGTCTTTGTCAGTTTCTGGCCCTATGTTCCGTCCCCGGTGGAATGGGCGGTGACTTTACTGCCCTTCGGTATGGTGGGGCTGGTAATTGCTTTGGCCCTCCGGTTTTTCCGGTTCTTGCCTGAGCGGCAAGTGAGGGGAGCGAGTGTTTCTTCTACCGGATATAAGGCATCAGTAAGCAGGTAAAATAAATAAGAAAACTGCTTATCAGTTTTGAACCGGTAAGCAGTTTTTTTAGAGTTAAGAGTCTTCAGGGTCAGGGTTGCTCTGGTTTTGTGGCTGTTGGAGTTTTTGCGTAATGGTACTGATTTGTTCCCGCCTGACGTTCATATTACCATAGAGGGCAGCACCTTTTTTGATGCTCAGCAAATCGGCGGTTATATCCCCCAGGATGATGGCTTCTTCTTCTATTTCCAGATCCTGCTTAACGGTGACATGGCCTCTTACCTTGCCGGCAACTTTGCCCCGGTTGGCGGAGATATTGCCCAGGATCATATTATCTTTACCGATGTCGATCATTTCTACGGCGGTAATGTTACCTTCGATATGGGCGTCGTCGATTTCAGTACTTGTACAATTGATATCCCCGAAAATTTTGCCGCCTATGATGGCGATGTTTCTCCCTTCAACATTGCCTTCGATTTTGCCGGCAATTTTAAGATCGGAGTCTGTTTTGATCGTACCCGTGATGACGGTTGACTTGGTGATAAAGGTGGTGGTAGTTTCATCATATTTGGGCTTTAGCACATTCTTATAATCCTGAGGATTTCTGCCAAAGGGGGCCGAAACCCGATCGTCTTTTCTTTCAGGATATTTTACAGGATGGGGATTTTTCCCCTGAGCGGCTTCAACTGTGTCTTTTTTGGGGGATTCGTTATTGTTTCCACTTCCGGGCTGGATGCCGGAAGTTTTGCTAAATGAAAACACTTCTCTCCAAGCCTGTTTGAAATTATTAAGCATTTGCTCAGACCCTCCTAATTAGTTTCTACCAATCATTATTGGGGATAAGCGAAAACAACAGGTTCCACCGAATTATCAATTTTATCAAAGACATATCCCAATTCCTTCAGGGAAGTAATAATTTCCGGCAAAGCTTTCGCCGTATTTTTTTTGTTGCTGCTGTCATGAGCCAAAATAAATAAATTATCTTTACCTTCAACATTAGCCAGTACATTATGAACTACTTCTTTGGGGGCCACGTTCGGTAACGTATCTACAGTAGATATATTCCAATCATAATATAGGAACCCCCGTCTGAGCACTTCTGCAATCAACTCCTGGTAAATACCCCGGTTATACGAATTGATGCTGCCTCCGGGAAAACGTACAATCTCAGGTTTAACCGAGGTCGCCCGGTAGATTACCTCGTACGCCGCCTGCAAATCAGCCAAGAAAGCTTCCACCGAAGCATAAATTTCTCCATACCTATGGGTATGAGTATGGATGCCGATTGCATGGCCCTCTTCCACAATTCTTCTTAATATATCAGGATCGCTGTCCTTGGTAAGTACAAAGAAAGTTGCCTTTACATCATGCTCTTTAAGTATATCCAGTATTTCCGGTGTCCGGGCTGAAGGGCCGTCATCAAAAGTCAGATATGCAGTTTTGGTTCCGGAGCGGAATTGTTCAGCAGGTACAGCGTATAGCTCCGGATAGGATTGTTGATAATCCATTTTGGTAACATTTAGGGTAATGGTGTTATCCGGCTGTGTTTCTTCCGGAGGTTCGAGCAGAGGCTCCTGGGGTGGAAGGTTAAATTCTTCAGCCGCCGCAGCTCCTGCCGTTTTAGTAAAAAAACTGCCGTTTAACTGGATTGTTAAGGTGTAAATCCCCAGTAATGCTGCCCCGACAACAAGTGTCATTGTCAGATAAATAACATGTTTAAAAAACCTTACGCTTCCCAGGTACATAAGTGCCTCCTAATCTTTTTATTGGAACCGCATCAGTCAACACAAATTTTAGGATTCACTTCAATTATTCATAATCAATTCGTTATTTTATGACTATTGTCCTTCTTCTTTTGGCAAATAAAACCTGCCGATTTGTTCTGTTTCTATCTGTTTGTGACCATTTTTTGCCGGATAGGAAGGAGTATCCAGATAGTTGTCGAAAACAAACGAAATAGAGAAAATAATAACAACTTGAAAAAGGCAAACCCGTCGAAAGGCGGGGACGCAAAGCCATAGGTCTAAAGTCGTTTCGACTATGACAGCTAGGTTGCCGGTTTGCTTACAGCGGCTCCTGAGCGGGAGCTTTTTCATTTAAAGAATAAGAGCAAAGGGGTATTGAAGGAGAGTGAATGGCAATTGTTTTCCAACTTAAGTATCTTTGGTAAAGTAATGGTTTTGGCACTGGTTTTACTGGTTTTCCTGGGAGGTACCGGCATTTACGCCCTGGTCAGTTTGAACGATATGGAGCAACGCTTCGAGAATTTGCTGCAACATGAGTTGGCAGCTCAAGAGTTGGCCGGGGAAGTGAAACTTACTGTTGTGCAAAACGGTCTAAGCGCTTTGGAACATATAACAACAATTGATCCTAACCGGCAGACTTTCTTTGCCGAGGAGTTAAAGGAGCACCAAGATAATCTGGCCCGGTTAATTCAGATTTATAAGGAACAGGATTTGACCGAAGCAGAACAGGAGGCTTTTAACCGGTTTGAAGCTGTCTTGGCTACCTACAATTCGGCTTTGACAGAAGCTGTCAATCATCACAGGGCAAATAATGAGTTTATGGCTCAAAGTGCCTACCTGGCTTCCTCTGCCAACAGGAATATGACCTATTTGACTTTGGATGATCTAATCGCACTCAGCCAAGAAAAAGCAGACTTACTCCGGCAGGAGAACCGTAGCATCAATGCTCAGGTAAGGACTTATGTGATTTTTGTTTTAGTATTGGCTTTGGCAGTATCGGCACTGCTTTCCTTTATAATCGGCAGGGGCTTGAGCCGGAGAATGAAGGTGTTGGAAGCCGGTGCCCGCCAGGGGGCCGGCGGTGATTTAACCATGACAATTGCCGTGGACGGCAGTGATGAGTTAGGCTCACTGGGTGCTTCCTTTGGACTGATGATTAATAACCTCAGGGAAGTGATTGAGGAAGTAAAACAAGGGGCTGCTCAGAGCGCGGTAGTGGCTGAAGAACTCCGGCAGAATCTCCACGAAGCCGGCACGGCAGCTGAGAGCGTCAACAATGCCATCCAGGATGTGGCGGCGGGAGCTAATGAACAGGCTAACGGGGCACAACAGGCTGCAGAGATGATCAACTATATTAATCAGGCTGTCGAAGCCAACAGTGAAGGGATTAATCTAATAAACGAAAGGACCGGGGAAGTCCTTAAACTCATTGATAATGCGCTAAAGCATTTGGATAATCAAAATCGCCGTATGCAGGACAATATTCAGGCTTCGGAGAAAGTAGCTACTGCGGTTCATAATTTAAACACTATGGCCCAGGAAATAGGACGGATGCTGGAAACTATCTCTCAATTTGCTGATCAAACCAATCTCCTGGCCCTTAATGCTGCCATTGAGGCGGCCCGTGCCGGAGAACAGGGCAGGGGCTTTGCGGTAGTTGCGGATGAAGTTCGAAAACTGGCAGAGGGTTCTGCTCAAGCAGCGGGAGAAATTGGCCGGATTGTGGAACAGGTTCAAAAAGGGGCCAAGGAAGCGGTCAAGGATATGGATATTGCCCAAGAAACAATTAAGGCACAGGAAGAGGCGGTAACACACACCGATACTATTTTCCGGCAGATTTCCCAAGCAATCGGCGAAGTATCCGGCAGTATTGGAAAGGTTGCAAAAGCCGGGGAGAAGATTGTGGAGCAAACTCGTGGTATTACTGATGTAATCAATCGTGTATCAGCCGTAGCGGAAGAAGATGCCGCCGCTGCCCAGGAAGTATCCGC
>JAAYOX010000097.1 GCA_012520135.1 Clostridia bacterium | reverse complement strand
TGGCGGGGATGACCTTAGCTCCTTTGCAAGTAGTTGTGTCCTTGATTACGATTACCCTGTTCGTACCTTGTATTGCTTCCATTATGATGATCTTTAAGGAACGTAGTAAGGTTGAAGCGGCCATCATGTGGCTGGGTTCCTGGGTGATCGCTTTCCTGGTGGGAGGTTTAGTAGCTCAAGGAGCTAAGTTGTTCGCTCCGGGAACTGAGCCCATACCGGTTACCTTAATGATTATACTTGGCTCTGTTGTAATTCTTTTAGTGACCAAGGTATGGACTCCCTTTTCCTCCAAGGATAAGACCATGAGTTTGTAAATGGCAGAGAGGGGTGGGTTGATGAAAAATGAAGACTGTAATGTAGTGACTTGGCCATGCTGCGGCTACGTGATTAAAGAATGGGGTATTCTAAGTTGTCCTAGATGTAAAACCTCTTTGCTGGAATTAAGGAAATGCAATGGTGATTGTCATAATTGTTCCGTAAAAGGAAGGGGTTAAGATTTGCGGCTTATTGGCTAAAAGTGTATAATGTATAAAAGGGAATAGCCTGTCAAGGTTTGATGGGAGGGAATGAAATGACCGGATACTCCCAGTCGGAAGAAGATTATTTGGAAGCGTTGTATATTATTGGGATGGAAAATAAGGTAATCAGGGTTAAAGATGTGGCCCAGGCACTGAATGTGAAGATGCCGTCGGTGGTCTCCGCTATCCGATCTTTGTCGGAAAAGGGTTTGGTGGAGAAGGAAAGATACGGCCATATTGAATTGACCACAGAGGGGGAATTGGTGGCCCAGGACGTTTATGCCAGGCACCAGATGCTCTATGCCTTTTTCCACGAAATTTTAGGTTTATCACCTGAGGTAGCTGAAGAGGATGCCTGCAGGGTAGAACATTATTTATCACCGGAAACCCGGGAACGTTTGATGAAGATGGTGGAATATGTCCGCGCTTGTCAAGAGGATGAAGTCCGGTTCCTGGACCGGTTTATGCATTATGTTCATACGGGCAAAAGGAAAGGACCCTGTGACGGGTGCAAGATATTAAAAAAAGAATAGAAATCAAACTTCACTCTTTTAACGGTTCAATAGTTTATTTCATGAGCCTAAATGGGGTGAAGTTTTTGTTTGTATTGATTAAAGGGGGAGTTGGTTATGGTTAAAGGTAGGATCAATTGTGGCATTTGTGGCCATACAGTTGAAGTAAATGCTATCCCGGAGGGGAGAAGAAAAGTAAAGCTGGACATTAAAAGCAGCTGCGGAAACTACCAAAAGATCGCTGAGGAACTGAAGGAGGCAGAGCCCTTTAAGGAACTGTTCCAGCCTTTAGGCCAGGGGGAAATGTTTCAGCTGTTGGCCAAAAACATTCCCCATCCCAGTTGTCCGGGAATAGCAGGTATTTTAAAGACCATCGAGGTAGCTGCAGGGCTGGCCTTGCCCCAGACGGCCGTCATTGAGGTGGAGAAGAGCGAGGAGTGACCTCGCCTTTTTTCTTTGTAAATAAATAGTAGTTATCGACAAAACCTCCTATTCTTAGTGCTATCTTGCAGCAGGAAATAACTGCGAAGAGTCAGAATAGTCTCAAGGTAATTCCTTCGGCAGTTGGATGTCTGCCGGAGGGGTTTAAACTGTTGAGGGGGTGAGTTGAGCCGGTTTTATCATTTATACGCGATTTGAATTCAGAATACTGCCGGGGGTGGGCAAAATGCCAAAAGGTTATACATATGTAGGCAAATCGATACTTCAAGAAGGTGATTTGCTCATTATCCCCTCCCATCTCAGAGAAGCCTTCAATATTACTGCGGGGGATTCCCTGGAAATGCATGTGGAAGGGAATATGCTTGTATTAAAACCAACCAAGGAGTCTGGATATCGGGCTCCCGGTACACATAATTTGGTCTGGTTTCCTTCTATAGAAAAAGAAGAAACACTTTCCTCACTGGGGAATGTTAAGTTTCCTTTACGATTGGTGGAGGGACGGATCAATAAAGTTGTTTAAATTTATAGCGGGTGCCCGGGCACCCGCTTTTGCTTGGCTAAAGTAAGGGAAATTTAATTGTCTTTAAAGGATCAAGTAAGGATTTATAGAATTAGTTATTACTACGAATGGCGGGGAAATTATGGGAGGTAGAACGATGACCATTAGACAGAAACTGGCCGGCTTTTTATCTTTAGTTATTCTTATCAACCTGGTAGTTGGCGTAAGCGTCTATACCTACATAAACACTCAGGAAGATTACGGCACCTATATCAACTTGGCCGGGCGCCAAAGGGCTTTATCCCAAAGGATGGCAAAAGAAGCTTTATTACTGAGAACATCTGAAGAAAGTGTTCGCGAATCTTTTGATAACACGCGAGCTCTTTTTCAGCGTACCCTGGAAGGTTTTCTCCATGGAGATCCGGAGCAAGGACTTAAACCGGTGGAACGGCAGGATTTGAGAGCGCAGGTAGAAGAATTATCACTTCTTTGGTCCCAATACAACGATTATTTGGAAGGGGCTGTCAGAGATAGCCATATTTCATTGAAGGAATTTAATGAGCGGAGTATGGAAATTTTTGAGGCTTCCAATGATCTTACTTTTGCCTTTGAAGAAGCTTCTGCTAAGGCGGCAGCTTTGCCTTTTGCTATGAGCGTAGGTGGTCTGGCCTTTGTTCTGGTTTTGACTGCGGTAGGCTGGTTTTTTACCGA
>JAAYOX010000096.1 GCA_012520135.1 Clostridia bacterium | reverse complement strand
TAATACCTTTGTGAAAATTAATGGATATATCTGGTTGCAAATTCGGTTTTTAGTGGTATCGGCTGTAATGTGACTATTTACTTGCCGATTTCAGGTTAAAGTAATCAATAATAACGGGGTAGTATTAAGCGACGGTATTTTGGATGTGGAATCCGGTTCCTGGACCAATCAGAATCTGGCTCAATACGAGATGCGTCGTGCTTTGGAAAAAGATTTGGAGCAGCGGATTCAGACCATGTTGGAGCGGGTTTTGGGATTGGATAATGTTGTCGCTATGGTGACCGCTGAATTGGATTTCGATCAAGTAGAACAAACCAGTGTCGAGTATGGTAAGGACGAGGACGGGCAGGCAACCCTTAGTCAACAGATTACGGAGGAACAAAGCGAAACCACCGGTGGCGGGGGATATACGGGAGTAGAAGGAAACATTGGGGTGCCTTACTATCCCCAAGGGGCACAAAATACCGATACATATTCCCGTAGTGATACAATCAGTAATTATTTGGTAGACCAAACAGAACGCCGGACCATACAGGCCCCCGGCCAGATCCGGCGTTTGTCGACTGCTGTGCTGATTAACGGTATGCTCAATCAAGAGCAGATCGAAAGAATCAGTTCTATAGTACAGACGGCGGTTGGTTTTGATGCTTTGCGTGGGGATCAGATTACTGTTGACAGTATGTTCTTTGATGCCGGTCAGCAATTTGAACCGATTCCTCCTGAAGAAGATGAGGTACCGGAAGAGGAGCCGATTCCTTTATGGCAGTGGATTGCCTTAGGTGTGGGCGGTTTAGTACTTTTAATTCTTGCCATAGTGTGGTGGAGAAGGCGGAGGAAAAAGGCTCAGGAATTGGCTTTGGAAGAGGCCGTGGCCGGCGCGCCGGAAGAGCCGATTCCCCTTTCGAAAATTGTGCCTGAGATTAGCGTAGAAGAAAGAATCCGTGTCGAAAAACAGAAGAAGATTTCAGATATAGTACGGGAGAAGCCGGAAGATGCGGTCTTATTGTTGAGAGCATGGTTGTCAGAGGAATAGGGGTGTGACTATTGGCAAAAGGAGAAATGACAGGGTTAGAAAAAGCTGCAGTGCTGTTGATTAGCTTAGGCCCGGATCTGTCTTCTAGGTTGCTCCGGTATCTCCCGGAAAGTGAAATTGAAAGAGTAACTTATCAAATTGCCAATATGGCCACAGTAACCAATGAAATGAAGGCGGCAGTGACGGAGGAATTTTTGCAGTTGTACGAGGCACAGCAATACCTGCTCCACGGGGGAATTAATTATGCCCGGGAACTGCTGGAGAAAAGCGTTGGCCCGGCTAAAGCCAATGAGATTATCAGAAAACTGACAGAGAGTTCCAAAATTCGACCTTTTGCTATGGTGCGAAAGGCGGATCCCAGACAAATGATTAACTTCATCTACAATGAACATCCTCAAACCATCGCCTTGATTCTTGCCTATTTGGAGCCGGAACAGGCCTCCATTATTATCAGCGGGTTGCCTGAAGAGATGCAGGCTGACATTGCCCGCCGCATTGCCCTAATGGAAAGAACTTCCCCGGAAATTGTTAAAGAGGTAGAAGCGGTCTTGGAAAGCAAACTATCCTCTTTAATGGATCAAGATTTTACTACCGTAGGGGGAGTCAAGACTTTGGTGGATATTTTAAACCGGGTTGACCGGTCGACGGAAAAGATCATCTTGGAAACCATGGAAAAAGACGATCAGGAATTGGCCGAGGAAGTCAGAAAGCGTCTCTTCGTCTTTGAGGATATTATCAATCTGGATGATACTTCCATCCGCCGCATTCTCAGGGAAGTGGATACCAAGGATTTGGCTTTGGCGATCAAAGGTTCCAGTCAAGATGTGGCGAACCGGATTTACAAGAATATGTCCCAAAGAGCGGGAGAGATGCTCAAAGAGGATATCGAGTTTCTCGGTCCCATCAGGTTGCGTGATGTGGAGGAGGCCCAGCAGAGGATTGTCCAGACTATCCGACGCCTTGATGAGGCCGGAGAGATTGTAATTTCCAGAGGTGGAGAGGATGCTCTCATTGTCTAAAAGCAGGGTCTTAAGGGATGTGCCTATTAAGTCCAAACCTGTTGAAATTCAGCTTCGAGACGATTTTGACCGGTCGGAAACCGACTTGGAGTCATTCCGGGACGATCCTCAAGTTCAATCATTATTAGAGGCTGCCCACGAGGAAGCTAATCGGATTGTAGCCGGGGCTAAAAAACAAGGAGAGGAAATGCTGCTCCAGGCCCAGGCCCAAAGGGATGCCTATGTGGAAGCAGCACGACAGGAAGGATTTCAAGCGGGCTACCAGGAAGGGTTTGCCAAAGGTAGCCGGGAAGCCGATATTCTTAAAGAGCAGGCTCACAGCCTTTTGGCCGAAGCCAGAAAAGCCTATCGGGGAGTGATGGTTCAGGCGGAACCCAACTTGCTGGAATTATCGCTTAAGATTGCGGAGAAAGTGATTCGCCGCCAAGTGGAATTAGCGGAAGACACAATTGTGACTGTGGTTAGGGAATTATTGAAAGAGGTTCATGCCGGGGAGACCTTTTATTTATATGTTCATCCCTCGGAGGTGAAGCTCCTGGAGGAAGCCCGGCAGGAACTGTTGGATGCTGCACCTTCCGGAGTAGCCCTACATTTTATCCCCGACAAATCGATTACCCCGGGAGGGTGTAAGTTAGAAACCGATACAAGTTACTACGATGCCACCATCGAAGGTCAGCTG
>JAAYOX010000095.1 GCA_012520135.1 Clostridia bacterium | reverse complement strand
TACTGTGATATCCACAGCCACTCTTACTAAATCGATTAATTTTAGGGATAACAGGATTTTGAAAAAATCCAATTGTTTCACCTCTGACGGACATAGCTTTAGTAGCGATTGTAAACTTTTTCGACGACAGGCAAATGAAATCCTTTAGCTTTTAATATTTACCTTTACAGAATTTTTATGGTTAACCTGTGTAACTACTTAAATATTAGCGCAAACTACATTCTTCTAACCGCTGTTAGTCACGGGCTTAAGAGGAACCCTGAATTCAGCCCATAATTAACACCCATTGGCATTTTCTGGGTAGTCGGAGCAACTACCTAATAGTTGCGGATGCAAGTCAGTTCAATTACAATAGAGAATAGAAAGTGAGGTGCTTTCATGTCTAAACGATGGCAGCTGACCTTAACTGTAGTATCTTTAATTTCCGGAATCTTATTGATGTCCTTGATTTTAGCAAACCAAGCTGCCAGGAGCGAGGCAGCTGAAAGTTCCAATGAAGACTTAATCGAAATTATCAACCGGGTTGAAGAAGAAACCGTTGCCTTGGAAGAGCTAATTGATGAGAAAAGGGATAGAATCGACCAAATTCGCGAGCATAAAGTTGAGGACGGGGAATTGACCGTCCTACAAAGTGAACTGGAATGGCTGCGTAGAAGAGTCGGCCTTACCCAGGTGACCGGTCCTGGAATTACCGTCATCCTGGACGATAACGAAGCTTTAGCTTCTGCGGCAAAGGCCACCAATCCTCTTTCTTTTGATCCTAATAGCTATATTATCCACGATAAAGACCTGCTCTATTTGGTTAACGATTTAAAAATTGGAGGAGCGGAAGCCATCTCTATTAATAACCAAAGAATTATTACTTCCAGTGATATTCGCTGTGTGGGTACAGTCATTTTAGTAAATTCTACCCGGTTAGCTCCACCTTATGAAATAAGGGCCATCGGTAACCCGGAGAAATTAATGAAACAAGTTTCTAACGGGCAGACTTACCCGTGGCTTAAAAGCCGGGACTTTCCCGTGGAGATTATTGAGGAAGAAGTAATCCAGATACCTACGTATAAGGGTAGTTTTGCCACGGGCCATTTGCAGGTAACGAAGGGAGAGTCGGAAACCAATGACTAAGAGTAAAAGTTGGTATGTCTCCCTCACCATTGTTTTTGTAGCCCTGGGATTCCTGCTTTCCACTCAATTTCAGACCCAGCAAAAAGTATTAACCGCTTTGGATGCCCAAAGAAAAGAAGACTTAATCACTGTATGGAAAAACCTGGACGATAAAAACAGGAGTCTTAAGCAGGAAATGGAAGCTTTGGACGAAGCTTACCGCCAGTTACTGGCCCAGTCCCAAGAAGCGAATTCAACGATCAAGACCATCACCGATGAAATTAACCGGCTTAAACTGGCCAGCGGCGTCAGTGCTGTAACCGGCCCAGGTATCACCGTTACTATTACCGGGGACGCCCCTCTACTGTTTTTGGATTTAATCGATTTAGTAAACGAACTATGGGCAACCGGCGCCGAAGCTATCTCCATCAATGATTACCGCATCACCGGAAACACCAGTATTGCAGAAGCCAGCGATGCCTTCTCCTTTTATATTACCATTGATGGGGAAAAATTACTTTACCCGGTAGTCATCAAGGCTATTGGCGATCCCCATACCCTTGAAAAAGGTTTAACCTTCACCGGTGGACTGGTGGACATTTGGAAAACACAATTCGGCATTCATCCGGAAGTCCAGAAAAGAGATGAAGTGAATATCCCTGCTGCCAAATACTACCCGGTTTGGGCTTATGCCCAGGTACCGGCAGCCCAATAAATTCATTGTTGCCCGCACTCAAACAATTGACAAAAAATAAATCGGTGTTAATCAAAGGGCTGAATTGGAGCCAAAATCAAAAGAGCAAAGGAGCCTGAGGGATAATGCCGACGGCATGAGCACCCGCAGGGTGCGATTTCGGAGGCATCCGAAGGCTACTGAGCTCATCCCCAAACCGGGCTCCTCTGAAGCCCGCGATTAACTCCGATTAGAAAATGTAGTTTGTAAGTAAGGAGAAGCACCGTAGAAAACGATGCTTCTCCCCTCACATCTTTATTCTGACGGAACAGTGCCTAAGTCGTTAAAGAGTCCACCTGCTTCGATTACATTAGTGAGATCCGGTTCCACAAACTCGGCACCATAATCAAATAGCCTGATTTCACCTTGCTGTGAACTATTCATTTTGAAGTCGACTTGCAGTTCTTCCACTAACTCCTCGGGAAGCTCCTCGCCTACAGCCTCGCTTATGACCTCCATGAATTCCAGCACATTGAAATCAAACTTCATGGTCATAACCAAGTTCATTTGGGCCGGCAAGAAAGTTTCTTTATCAATGAACATTGTTACCTGATAATCAAATACTCCCTCTTCCATCATTTTAGCCAGTATCAATTCAAAAGCCTTCGAAAAACCTTCCATTTGAGCCGGATCCACTTCGGCACCCATTTCGGCTGCAGTCATTTGTCCCACACTGCCAATGATCTGCTGGAGCATTTCCTGTTGACTTTCCATTGCTTTTGCCATATCAATGGAAGCCTTGACAGTATAACATTCCCGTCCGTCAATGACCGCATCGTCACCGAAGCCGGGATCATAGCCCATTTCCAACATTTGCTTCGCTGCCTTTAGAGGATCGTTAGTAATATCCTGTTGTTCTTTCAACAATTCCATAGGCAGGAAATGAGGCATCTTCAGCCAGCCTTCCTGGCCGGGGGATTTCATATACATAAATTCTTCGTCAATGTAAGTCTCAACTTCCATTGAACTGAGCATTTCTTCAGGCACGTCCCCGGGGACTCCTCCCGGCAGTTCAACAGTCTGCTTGAGATAGAGCTTCATAGGATCATTCTGGATTTGGCCAAAAAGTTCCGAAGTAGTTTCAATGGGTACTTCCTCTCCGTCCATCTCCATAACCATAGTTTGGTTAATGTAGCCTGACATACTGTAGGTATTGATTTCTTGAGCAGCCTGGTTGGATTTAACCAACACATCCATGGCAGTCAGGCTATCTCCCACCTGTTCAGTTTGCTCAGGTTCAGCTGCCCGTTCCAAAACTACTAAACCCGGTGTCCAATTCACTTGGAAACCCACGTTTTCTGCCACCGAGCGCAAAGGTACATATGTTTTGCCGTTAATCGTTACCTTTAGCTCTTCTGCTACTTCAACTTCAGCTCCGGTCACAGCCGCCAGACTGTTAATCTCAATGAAGCTTCTGGCATCTTGCAGAACCAGATCGGCAGCAGTCTCTTTGCCATTTACATTCAGTTTCAATTCTCCGGCGGCTGCTGCCGGAATTGCCAACGCCAATACTAAAGTCACTGTCAGCATTAAGCTTAGTCCTTGTTGCAATCTCTTCCTCATTATTCTCCTCCTCATTTTTTATAACCCGACAAACCACCTAAATAACTCTTTATCCGGAGCTGTAATACCCCCTTTCCCCTTTAAATTCCTCTCCTTCTTCTAGTATACAATAGTACACACCGGTATTTAAGCTATATTTATTGTTTAAATCTGCCAAGGGGAATAGTAGTAGAGTTTATTCTCTAAGCCGGCCGTTTTAAGCAAATTCTCGTTTTTGATAAAACTTTAAAGAAATAAACAGAGAAATAATGAACAAGAGTAAACCTGCACCTATAAACCCCAAGGCCATTGTCCCATGAGAGTGATTGAGCCACTCTAAGAAATACCCTAACCAACCTGGCAATCCGACCCTATTTGCCATTGTTGCTAGAAGACCCGGTACAAATATGGCCAGTATAAAAAGCAGGGTATGATAATAACGGGCTTTCAGATATCCAAACAAGAAATAAACCGGGTAATAAAAGGATACCAGTAGCAATCCGATGAAAACCATAATGCCCAGCGTTTCCGAATCGACTAATCCCCTGTCAAGACCGGTAAAATGTGCCACGGTACCCACCAAAGTTGAGGCGATTAGACCTATGGCCAGGAACCATAAGGAGGTAAGATACTTTGCCATTACTAAACTGTTACGGCTAATGGGAAGGCTATTCAACAAGATCTCTGACCGGTTTTTATCATCGTGGGCACAAGCTCCCAACACAAAAATATAGGTTATCCCTACTGTTGCACTCCCATAGGCACCGGCATCACCTAAACTGTAGAGGGCAACATGCATAAAAACACCGTAAAAAACAATTAGCCAAAGTTTTTTCTTTTGGGTCAAAATATCTTTAAGAACCAACGTCAGCATCTCTGTACCCCCTCACCAGATAGACCATAATCTCCTCCAGAGTAGGCCTTTCGATAATTCCCTGTTCCCCTAACAGATCCTGCATCTGTTTTCGATTGGTAGTCAAACCCTCAAAGCCGAAACTTCCCTCCCGGAGGCCAATCAGTCTGTCCTTCACTTCCGGCGTTAGTTGGCTTTTGCCCCCTTTTACCAAACCGCAGGTTTCCTGCAAAGTGTCTTTAGCTACGCTAAACAAGACCCTTCCTTCGTTGATCATGGCAATGTAGTCAGCCACCTTATCCAGATCCGTAGTAATATGAGTGGAGAAAAGCACTCCTTTTCTTTCGTCTTGAATCAACTCTCCCAGTACTTCCAATAATTCCGACCGCATCACCGGATCCAGGCCGGCGGTAGGCTCATCCATAATGATCAGTTCCGCATGATGGGATAAGGCCACTGTCAGAGCAAATTTCATTTTATTGCCTTTAGAGAGCTCTTTGATCTTTTTTCTGACTGGTAGTTGAAATCGGTGGACATAATAGGTAAAGGCCTCTTCATCCCATTCCCGGTAAAAAGGAGCCACTATTTTTTTCATTTCTAATACAGTCAGTTCATCATAAAAATGGTTTTCATCGTAAACAAAGCCTATTTTCTGTTTTACTGCCAGTTCATGCCGATGGGTATCCAAACCGCAGACTCTGATCTCCCCGGCCTCTTTTCTCATTAAATTCATGATTAGTTTAATGGTGGTACTCTTACCGGAACCATTAGGACCGATCAGGCCCATAATAAAACCCCGGGGCAGGGAAAAACTAATGTCCTGTAAAGTAAAATCCTTAAAACTTTTCCGCAGACCCTTAACCTCTAAAATAGGCTCCATGGTCAAACCTCCTCATACAAAAGCTTCAGCATCACTTGCAGTTCTTCCAGGCTCAAGTCCAGCATCCTGGCATCCTGGACCGCCTCTGCTAATTTGTCTTCGATCACTTTTAATTTTTTCTCCCGCAGGAATTCAGGGTTTTGCTCCGCCACAAAAGAACCCTTGCCCCCGATGGAAACGATCAGCCCTTCCTTTTCCAATTCATCATAGGCCCTTTTAGTGGTGATCACACTGATCTGCAGCTCTTTCGCCAGGCCTCTGATGGAAGGAAGAGGATCTCCCCCCTTAAGCTGACCCTGGAAAATCATGCTTTTTATCTGGCGGACAATCTGCTCATAAATGGGCTCCGCAGCTGAATTGACGATTATCAGATCCATAGAACCATCCTTTAATAGTTGTAGGTGTTAATACTGTATATGTTGATTATATACACTATTAACACTCCTGTCAATATGCAAAAAAAATCCCCGTTGTTACGGGGACTCATACTGTCGACATGAAGCTAATCGGTGTTAATCGAAGGGCTGAATTGGAGCCAAAATCAAAGAGCGAAGGAGCCTGAGGGATAATGCCGACGGCATGAG
>JAAYOX010000094.1 GCA_012520135.1 Clostridia bacterium | reverse complement strand
TGGGATTCCATCTTTGCTGGCGGTACCGCAGAAACATTGTTGGGTAGCGATCATGTCTTTCATTTCCTGAGTTAATTTAGCCATAAACACACCCCTTTAAAATTTTTTCATAGTCAGGCAGTTCCATTCACTTGAGTCAAGGAACAGTTGCCTGGTTTATTAAGGTACTTGATATTATATAACATAAATACTAATATATTAGTCATAATATTGCAACATTTCAAGGAGGCTATTACATGGAACTAGGCGCAAAGGCAATAACTCGGGAAAGGCTTTGGAGCCGGGATTTTGTTACGATTACCTTAATCACTCTCTGCACTTTTTTGGGATTTCAGATGTTGCTTCCCACACTACCCATCTATGTTAAAAATCTGGGGGGCGGTGATACTTCTGCCGGTTTGGTAGTAGGGCTGTTTACCTTTTCGGCGGTTTTGGTCCGTCCTTTTACCGGCTATGCTTTGGATGTTTACGGTCGTAAGGGGCTGTTTTTGACTGGATTGATGATTTTCGCACTTTGTGTTTTAGCTTATACTTGGGCACCTTCGTTATTCATCTTGCTGGTGCTCCGTTTTATTCATGGTTTTGGCTGGGGACTTAGCAGCACTGCCTCCAGCACTGTTGTTGCTGATATAATTCCCAAATCCCGGATTGGGGAGGGGATGGGCTATTATGGTTTGGCAGGAACCCTTTCCATGGCTCTGGCTCCTGCTTTAGGCCTTTATATCATTAATGAATACAGTTTTAACACTCTATTTCTGTTAGCAGCTTTCATGGTTACCATTTCTATAGTGTTAGCTTTTAATCTCAACTACAAAGAGGTTAATCCGGTCAGGCCCGGTTTTACCCTTGTGGAAAAAGCTTCTTTAAGGCCTACTTTAGTCATTTTTTTGATCACGATGACTTATGGTTCTATTGTATCATTCCTGGCCCTTTATGCTGTCCAACAGGGGATTGAAAATATTGGCCCTTTTTTCACCGTCTATGCACTTTCCCTGGCCGTATTTCGCCCCCTGTCCGGTCGGCTTGCGGATAAATACGGGTTCGACTTGGTAGTAATCCCGGGCATTCTGCTTATCATGGGTGGGATGCTTTTGCTTCACCGGGCCGGTACCTTGGAGATGTTCATTTTAACAGCCATCTTTTACGGTGCAGGGTTTGGGGCTGCCCAGCCCAGTTTGCAAGCCCTGGCTGTTGTAGCTGCACCGCCTCAACGACGTGGTTCTGCCAATGCTACCTTTTTTACCGGCTTTGACCTGGGTATCGGACTTAGTTCCATTATGTGGGGGGCTGTGGCTCAGGTAATTGGCTACAGTCTGATGTATCTCTGGGCAGTAATACCGGCTGGGATTGCTTTGGTGGTCTATGTGTTGCTGGGGAGGGGAACCAAAGACAGATAAACGACTACACCTTTTTCAGCATGGCCGTTTCATCGCAATTGGGAAACTTAACACAGTCCAGGCAGTCTTTCCAGATTTTATTGGGCAGTTCGTCTTTACTGATTTCATGAAAACCGCATTTAGTAAAGAAGCCGGGCTGATAGGTCAGGGTAAACACTTTAGGCACACCAAGATCGGCAGCCTTTTCCACCAGGGCATTGACGATCCGGGAACCTAACCCGTTTTTAGCATACTGGGGAGCGATGGCCAAAGAACGTATTTCCGC
>JAAYOX010000093.1 GCA_012520135.1 Clostridia bacterium | reverse complement strand
TGATAAAAACGGGTCAGACCGTGAATCAGGTTCATCTTGCCGGGTCCCGTCCAGACGGATTTAATCAATTTATTTTTGATTGCCGGTTGGTATTTGACCAAATAGTCCCGGCTGCCGGCTACGATTTCGTGGACGGTAATGCCGGAAGGGCAGTCGTGGCTGCAGGCTTCACACAATAGGCATTGGTTCATTTTTTTGGCAATCTGCAGGGACGGAGCAAGTTCACCGTCCCGGAGCATTCCCGCCATAAAAACATGACCGCGAGGGGCGGCGTTTTCAGTTCCTATTTCCCGGAAAACCGGGCAGACTGAACGGCACTGGCCGCAGCGAACGCATTTTTTTAGTTGGTCTTTAACGGAGGGCAGTTCATGAAACACTGTTTATGCCCTCCTCCGGCAGGAACACCTTGAGGGGATTCATAATCCCTTTAGGATCCAGAGTTTGCTTGATGGCCGCCATTACATCTACTGCCGGTCCGTGCTCCAGGGGAGCGTACCTGGCCCGGACATAGCCTACCCCGTGCTCCCCGGTGGTAGAACCGTTCATCTCAATGGCCAACCGGTGAATGGCGTCTGCTAACTGATTGGCTCTTTCTACTTCTTCGGGAAGCTCCGGATCGATTACCGGGGCAGTATGGACATTGCCGTCACCGATATGGCCGTAATTAACTACCCGCACCCCGTATTTATCCCCTAAGGAACGGATAGCTCTGAGAGTATCAGCTACTTTGGCCAAAGGAACACTGATATCTTCGCCGGCAAAGACCCGGCTGCCGTCTTCCCGGACCCGGGCGGCAGCGGTGGCCACCACTCCACGACCTTCCCACAGTTGGGCCATTCTCTTTGGCTCCGTGGACCATTCTACCTGAGAAGTACGGGGTTTCACGATTTCAGCGATCCGGTTCCCTTCATATTCTACACTGGCCGGGTTCCCGTCCACTTCAAAGATCAGGATGGCCTGGGCATTGGGTAAGTTAATCTCCGGCTTATACATATTAACAGCTTGAATGGCGGATTCGTCAAGAATCTCAATGCCGGAAGGCAAAATGCCGCCCTGATAAACATCCAAGACAGCGGCGGGAGCATCCTCCAGCTTGGGGAAGACCGCCATCAGAATGCCCCGGGCTTTAGGCTTCGGCCAAACTCGAATTCGTGCTTTGGTGATAACCCCCAAAGTTCCTTCAGAGCCTACGAACAGTTTGGTCAGGTTAAGTCCTGATACATTTTTAATAGCCCGGGATTTGATACCTCCGGTGGTGATGACCCGCCCGTCGGGCAGTACAACTTCCAGACCCAGGATATATTGTTCGGTAGTACCGTATTTGACGGCCCTGAGACCGCTGGAATTGTTGGCGATCATGCCTCCGATGGTACACATTCTGGTGCTGCCGGGATCCGGCGGGAAGAAAAGCCCATATTTAGCCAGTTCTTTATTTAAATTAGCATGAATCACGCCGGGGCGGACTAATACCTGCATATTGGCCGTATCGATTTCTTCAATCGTCTGCCATTTGGATAAATCCATGACAATGCCGCCCTGAACGGCTACGGAGCCGCAAGTTTCTCCGGAACCGGCTCCCCGGGGTGTGACCGGTATACCGTGAGTATAGGCATACTGCATAATCTGACTTACCTCTTCCGTCGACTGGGGAGTAACTACTATGTCGGGAACGAAACGGTGATTACGGGCATGGAAAGAACTGTCATAAGAATAGTAGAGGAGATCCAGCTCTTCGGTTAATACCTTGTCGGGCCCTAAAAGAGCCATCATTGCTTGTCCTAATTGTTTCCGGTCCAATTTTTTACCTCCTTTAGGGGTTCTCATTATCTTTACTATTATACATGGTGTTGCTGAATACTCACAGTAAATTCAGAATTGTATACAGAATACTTGACTATGGAAAAATGAAGGTCAGTCTGGTGTTGAACAGGCAGGTTATGATATAATACTTTTGAAATTCGAAGGAGCGAGGAGGAAGACTGTTGAAAAAACATATTATGACTGTTGCGGCTCCCAGACTGCAAGACAGCGCTAAAACCGGCGGCTGCGGTCAGTGTAAAGTATCTTGCCAGTCCGCATGTAAAACTTCCTGTACTGTCGGCAACCAAGTGTGCGCCAGATAAGTGAAGCGGCCCTGACTTAGAGGGCCTTTCTTTATGGTTAGGGGGATAGATCAATATGCAATTCTCGTTTGAAACAAAGAATTGGGATAAAGACTTGCATTTATATACCTATAAAGAATTGAATATATTATTGGATATTAACAGCGGAGCCGTTCATTTGGTGGATGATCTGACTAAAGATGTGATTAACAGCCTGAAACAGCATAACGGCGAGGCCCTGCAGGTTTTGGCCCAGTTGAAGGGTACCTACTCCGAAGCAGAAATTGTAGAGGTCCTGGCAGAGTTAAAATCCCTGGAGGAGGAAGGACTGCTTTTTACCCAAGAAGAGATAACCGCTCCTTGGACGGCTAAAGAAAAGATGATCAAATCTCTCTGCCTCCATGTGGCCCATGATTGTAATTTGCGCTGCCGGTACTGCTTTGCCGGCACCGGGGAATTCAACGGTCCCCGGGGGTTGATGGAGTTGGAAGTGGGTAAAGCCGCTTTGGATTTCCTGTTGGCCAATTCGGGAAGCCGTCCTACGGTGGAAGTGGACTTTTTCGGCGGGGAACCCCTGATGAATATGCAGGTAGTGCGGGAATTGGTCTTTTACGGAGAAGAAGCCGCGGCCAAGGCTGGGAAAACCATTGAGTTTACCTTAACCACCAACGGAGTACTGCTCAATGATGAGATTAGCTCATTTTTAAAGGAACATAAAGTCAATTTGGTGTTGAGTATTGACGGGAGGCCTCAAGTCAACGATTATATGCGGCCCATGGC
>JAAYOX010000092.1 GCA_012520135.1 Clostridia bacterium | reverse complement strand
CCCGATCACCTACACTGACTGCCACCCGGGCGATCTTTCCCCCCAGCTTAGGTACCACCGGCACCTCCACCACCGGGTTAAGACTCCCTGTCACTGTATCGGTAATGGTTACAGTACCTTTTGCCACCTCTGCAACCTCTACGGGAATGGCTCTCACTGCCGGCTCCTCCTCCGGAGCCTGAGACCCACATCCGCTCAGGGTTCCCAGGGCCAACATCAACAACAGGCTGACCCCCATTATAAAGCCTTGCTTCCGCTTCATTCGACTTCTTCCCCTCCACATAATACATCTGAAATTTTCTGAGAACCGACTGGTCAGTCGGACCACAATTGCATTATATCACCTGTGAAATACGGGGACAATACTTTTTTACGGGGCAAAATGCTAAAAGCCAATAAAGAAAAAGGCTACCCGGTGTTAATCGTGGGCTTTAGAGGAGCCTAATTCATCTCCGATTAACACCGGATAGCCTTTAGCTATATGTCTAAATAGTTACCTTGCGGCACTGATAACTAGGATGGTATCGGCCAGGAAGCGGTAGCTTTCCGCTTTACCTACGACAATAATCCGATCGCCAACCGCTAAATCCTCAAAGTCAATATCATCTCCAAGTTTGATAATCCTGGTATAACGATCATCCACATAAATACCCACATTAAACCGGGTCTGCTCCTCCGGATCATCCAGTACCAACACCTGGGCTTTAGTGTTTATTTCACCGATGGTGCCGATGAGATAATCGTTGACGATCCGGTCTTCCGCCCGTAAATCAACAATAGTCTGCCCCTCTACCCGAATGCTTACATAATCATCTACCTTAAGGTCGGTTACATCAATCCGCGCACGATCCCGGCGGAGTCTTGCATCGGGAGCGATGGTATAAGTCGTCTGCTGACCTTTGCTATCCATGATAGTCAGGGAGGGTGTATAGGCCAAAGTCACGGCGACCACCCGTCCTTCGGTGGAAAGTTCCACACGCTTAGCATAGAGTGCGGAAACCTTCCCGTTGGTCAATTCAGCCTCTATTTCATCTCCGGGCACCAGATCCCGCAGGGTGGCACGGCTTCCGTCCCGGCGAATCCTGGCATCCTGCTCCATTTCGTAAGCCTGTTCACTGAACTGGCCCTTCGCCGTCTCTACTTTCAGGATTACTCTTTCCACCGGGGCAAACTCGGCTCTTACCAAAGTGCCTTCTACTTCACCGGTAAAGCTGGTAGCCCATAAACGGCTAACCTTCTGACCGCTGACTATAGCCCTTACCTCCTGGCCCTGGACCAGATCCTCCAGTTCTGCCAGAGCGCCGTCAAGTTCAATCCTGGTCTGGCTGTCCACGGAATAAGTAGTCCGGATACCGGTACTGTCTTTAACGGAAACGGTGGGATACAAGCCCGTATTTACCGAGACCAGTTCCCCCGATACTTCCCTGTCCACATTGCGGGCAACTACCTCAACTACATTATTGCCCCTTACCAGCAGGTCCACTTCCTGCCCTACCAACAGATCATCGATTTGGCCCGCCAAGCCGTCCACCGTCACCTCTACATCCCCGGCCAGGGTATAGGAGGTAGATACACCGGCGGTGGTTCTGACGGTGAGGGAAATAACGCCAACACCCTGAATGGCTTCCACCGTACCCTTTACCTGGCTTTCATCGTAGACAAAGGCACCGGCAGGGATTACTTCCAGGTAGACACCCTGGCCTTGAGCATTCTTGACGATCTCCAGCTTGTCCCCTCTCTGCAAATCTGCCAGGGCGACCGCTTTATTCTCCTTATAAATAGCCGCCTCCGGAGCTACCGGTACGGTGACAATTTGGCCCATGCCGTCCTGTACCAGAATGGAATTGGCAGCAGGACTGATGGAATAGGCCTCTCCTCTGAAGGTGTTGGCCGCCGGTTTCATCACCTTGGCATCCACCCGGGACAGCAGGGCTGCCATTTCGGCCCTGGTGAGCTGATCCAAGGGGCGGAAGGCGCCGCTGGTATCGCCGCTCATAATCCCTTGGTCATAGACATAATAAACATAGGGCGCTGCCCAAGGAGCCCAGTCATTTAACTCCTTACTGTCGGTAAAAGGAAGATTAGCGGTGCTTCCCGTCGTGGCATTAAACCCCATGGCCCGGGCAATAAAAACGGCGATTTCATACCGCTTGGCCGGTTCCCGGGGACGAAAGTCGAACACGTCTTGTCCCACTACAATTCCTTTTTCCACTGCCAAAGCAATAATGGAGCGAAAATCCTTGCTCACTGCCTCCGGGTTACGAAAAGTAACAGGCAGTGTCTTACCCTCGGCCTCACCGGCCAAACCCAAAATCCTCACCAACATGACCACAGCCTGCTCCCGGGAAATCGATTCACTGGGACGGTATTCCTCACCGTACCCGGCTACTACTCCCTTGGCATACATTTTACTGATATCCTTGTATGCCCAGTGACTGCTGTCCAAGTCCTTAAACGGTGCTGCTCCGGCCGGTGCAGCCATACTTAACAGGAAAAGGAATAAAACCACCCCTGCTATCGCTTTCCTTCCTCGCACTTTCTCTACCCCTTTCTTAATTCCGGCACTTTTCCCTTAAATTCGATTCCAAAGGAGCCAATTCCTGTCGAACAACTCTCCCAATAGCAAAAATTTACTAATTCCTTACCAGCTGATGGTCACCGTCCCGGAAGACCCGTCGTAGACACATTTGGCACCCACAAAATCAGCCAGGAGCCTAACCGGCACCATCAGCCGTCCCTCTTTCATTACTGGAGCCGTTATCAAGCTTTTGCCCTGGCCGTTGATTAGGACCTGCCGGCTACCGGGAGCAATTCTCAGCTCTTCCTTATCTCCTATAGACGCAATAGCCTGGTTATTTGTTCCATCCCAGTCGATTTGAATGTTAAAAATTTCCCCTATTTGTCTCAAAGGCACCAAAAACTGCCCTTGGCTTTCATAATGAGCAGGCAGAAAAGCCACTTCCTGCTCATTCAAAAGGGCTTGTCCCTTGCTCAGCACCAACACCTGACCGGGGTCAGGGGGAAGCTTGGCTATTTCCTCCCGCAAATAGGCCTTGGCCGCCGCCAGTTGCTCCTCGGTGTCTTCTATGATTACGTCGGGGACTAAACCTACCCCGTTCAAATCAACCCTGTTAGGGGTTAGGTAGCGGGCGGTAGTAAGTTTAATGGCTCCATCGTTGGATAAGGTAAAAACCGTTTGCACGGAGGCCTTACCGTAAGTGGTTGTGCCGAACACCCGCCCGGCACCCAGATCCCTGATAATACCGGCTACGATTTCCGAAGCGCTGGCACTGGCTTCATCCACTAACACCGCTAAAGGCAGGTCAAAGCTTGGAGTAATAGACTGATAGCTTACCGGGGAACTGTTCCTTCCCTCGATGTGCAGCAAAGGATCTCCAATACCGGCAAAATTAGAACCGATGTCCAAAGCCGCTGTTAAATACCCTCCCGGATTTTGTCTCAAGTCCAGGATTAGCCCCTTCATTCCCTGTTCCCTGAGTTCCGCCACTGCTTTGTCAAATTCTCGCCCTATGGTAGGGGTAAATGAATCCAACCGTATGTAGCCGATATTCTCTTCCAACAGCTCATGGTGCAGTGCTTCCAAATGAATTAATTCCCGGGTCAGGGAAACGATAAATACCTCTCCGGTACTTTCCCGCCAAAACTCAATTAATACCGCCGAGCCGGCCGGCCCCCGTATCAAACCGGCTACCGTTTCCAAAGAATTGCCTTCCATGTTCTCCCCGTTAACAGCCTTGATCAGATCTCCCGGCTGTACCCCAACCTTTTCCGCCGGCGTATTGGGGAACACAGTCACCACTTGCACAAATTCATCTTTTTGCACTAGCTGCATGCCAACCCCCGCATACTCCTGGGAAGAAGAAATCTTAAACTCCTCAAATTGCTTGGGGTCCATATAACTGCTATGGGGATCCCCCAGTAATTCAAATAATTCCTGGACGGTAGCCGCTTCCAACACAGCTGTTTCCACCGGATCCACATAGTTACCTTCCACAATTTGTTTGATTTCAGCTAAAGGTGCTTCACTTGCCCCGGCGGCCCAGGCTCCCGGCAGCAATAAACACATTGATACCAGCAGCACTGTCGCCCTGATTAACCATTTCTTCATCCAATCCATCCTTTAGACCCCCTGCCACTACTTTGATGATGAATCATTTCTCTTTCCCCTACCTGATTCCTGCATCATTTAAGTCATCAGTCGCCGGTCTTCAACACATTTAGCCTGATTTCCCATGACCGGCGACTAAAACCTGCTAGTAGTGGCCCGTATAACCTCGTTTAGAGAGCCTTTCCCGGAAATAGAGGGCAGGTTGTCCCTCCACCGGCCAGCCGTAGCTGACGGGATAACCGGGCAGGTGTTGAGGGGGATGATGACGGCGATGGTAATCCCCCAGCACCAGTTCCGCTTCCGCCACTTTCTTGCGAAAAGTCCCCGGAGTAGTCAATACCTCCATAAAACCCCCATGATGAAAAGCAATCCTGGTTCGATAGGGAGGATCTTTGGCTTCCTCCCAGCCGGCTATCTGGGACAAAACCACATAGCCCAGACTGCCCGCATCTTTCATGGGGGCCTCTCTCCGCTTCACCGGCAGCAGTACCAGCTCCGGCAGCAAAACCAGGGGCACTTCCCGGCGGCAGCAAAGGACTTTCTGCCCCCGGGCTTTCACCAGGGTCAAATCGAGGGCAAAATTCCGGGCCAGGTGAGCCAGGACGGTTTTCGTCTTCCGGGAATCCACCAGTTCCTCTCCTTCCGTCAAAAGCACTGCTGTATAATTACCCCCGTCCTCAGCTATAAAGGGATATAAACCTAACAGGCGGGGCCAAAGTTCTTCCCAATCAATCCGCTTAGTTTTTTCCATTTTTCCCAACACCTCCCGAATGTTTTGTTTAAAATTATACCCGAACACTTGTTCGTGGTCAATCCGTTTTTAACCAAATTCCCGGCGGAGTGTTTCCCCCAGGGTACTGATCGCCACCGTCAGATCATCCAGCTTTTTCTCCACCCGCACCAGGAGATAAATAGCCAAGGCCATGGGAAAACCAATGTTACTGACCTGGAGCCAAATGTCCTCCACGGTAAATCCCTCCTTTCCGGTTACTAAGGGGCTCATTAAGTAATTTAGCATCATCCCCCGGGAAAAGAAAAAACCGCCGGGATGAGGCTGCGTCCCTGTTATAAGTCGCAGCTCACTCCCGGCGATATCTATTTCACCTATATTCCTTGACACACGTCACAGCATGGGCCCGTATCCCCCGGTTTCTTTTCCCCGAAATAGCTTAAGATAGTTTCCCGGCGGCACCTTTTCTTGGTGGCATAATCCACCATGGCCGCCAGCTTCTTTCTTTTTTCTTCCGCCAGCTTGTCCGATTGCCGGGCCACGGAGACAGTATTCCTACGGCTTAAATCTCCCGTCACCAGTACACCGGTGGCATCGGGAGTCCGTTCAAAGCTTTTGATGAGACCCTGCTGCTCCAGCTCACTTATCAGATAACGAAGCTTCGTTTCCCCCAAATCTAATTGCTGTAGATCCGCCTGATTTAAGATGGCCTTATCTCCCTGCTGCCGGCTCTTGATGTAATCGACCAGACTTCTGACCTCCCCACCGGTCACCGTTTCCTGTTTAATCAGGAATTCCTGCAGGCCCCGGTCCCGGGGAGCGTAAAGTAAAAGCCCCCAGGCAGGCAGCCCGTCCCGACCGGCCCGGCCTACCTCTTGATAATAGGCTTCCAAAGAACCGGGGATGGTGTAATGGATCACAAACCGGATATCTGCTTTATTAATCCCCATACCAAAAGCAT